>NZ_JBFTRB010000005.1:0-281084 GCF_056399305.1 Arthrobacter sp. 01N444 | reverse complement strand
ATCTCCCCGGTCGGGTTCGCCGCGCAGCTGCACGTGGGCCTGGCGATCCACAACTACGGCATCCAGGAATACATGCAGCACTCGGATGCGACCAACGAGGTCTTCGAACAATCCATGACCTTCGTCGACGGCTACCTGCACCCGGGCGACAAGCCCGGCATCGGCGTGGAATTCAACGAAGAAGCCGCCGCCGCGTTCCCCTACCAGCAGGCCTACCTGCCCTACAACCGCCTCGTCGACGGCACCGTCCATGACTGGTAACCCGACCACGACCGGCGAGTCGGGCATGACTGGTGAGCTGAAGTCCGCCGGTCCCGCCCACATTGTCGTCATGGGCGTGACCAGTTGCGGCAAAAGCACCGTAGGCGCGGCCATCGCCGACCGCCTGGGGGCGGAATTCCTCGACGGCGACGCGCTGCACCCGCAGTCCAACATCGACAAGATGGCCTCGGGTACCCCGCTGGACGACGACGACCGGGCACCCTGGCTGGCCGAGGTCGGCAGGCGCTTCGCGGCGTCGGATTCCGGGCTGGTCATCGCGTGCAGCGCGCTCAAGCGTTCCTACCGCGACATCATCCGCAGCGGGGACTCCTCCGTGGTGTTCGTGCACCTGCACGGCACCAGGGAACTGCTCGGCAGCCGCATGGCAGCGCGTCCGGGCCATTTCATGCCGCTCTCGCTGCTGGATTCGCAGCTCGAAACCCTGGAAGAACTCCAAACCGATGAAGCGAGTGTTGTAGTGGATATCGCCACGCCAGTGAACCAGATCGTTAACGACACTGTTGCGGCCCTTGACGGGTTGCAGGGCGGAGCCACCCGGTTCCTGGTGGACCTGAAGGCCGCGCCGTTCAACCTCGACGATGCCGCGATTGCGTGGGTGGAGTCCACCATCGGCTCCATGTCGGACGAGGAAAAGATCGGGCAGCTGTTCATCAACCACAACAACGACTACTCCCCGGAATACCTCGACGGTGTCCTGGAGCAGTATCACGTGGGCGGCATGCGGTACCGGCCGGGGCCGTCGGCCGAGGTGCAGGAGCACATCCGGTACGCGCAGTCCAAGACACGGGTGCCGCTGCTGATCGCATCGAACCCGGAAATGGGCGGCGCCGGCAGTTGCGACGACGGGACGTTCGTCTCGACCCACCTGCAGGCGGGCTCGCACCCGGACAAGGGCATCGCCCGCCAGATGGGGCGCGTTGCCGGGGTGGAGACCGCCGCGCTGGGCTGCAACTGGGCCTTCGCACCGATCGTGGACATCCACTACAACTGGCGCAACACCGTCATCTCCACCCGGGCCTTCGGCAACACCCCGGAAATCGTGGTGGAACGGGCCAAGGAGTACTTCGACGGCATCAGCGAATCGCCCACCGTGTGCGCCATGAAGCACTTCCCCGGTGACGGCCTGGACGAGCGCGACCAGCACGTGGTCACGTCCTACAACACGTTCGGCTACGAGCAGTGGAACGAGACCTACGGGCACGTATACCGGGAGATGATCGGGCACGGCGTGCAGTCCATCATGGTCGGGCACATCGGTGCGCCGGACCTGTCACGGCATTTCCGTCCGGGCCTCGCGGCGGGGGACATCCTGCCTGCGACCCTGGCGCCGGAACTCCTCCAGGACCTGTTGCGCGGCGAGCTCGGCTTCAACGGACTGATCCTCACCGACGCGTCCCAGATGATCGGCCTCACCCAGGCCATGAAGCGCAGCGAGCTGGTCCCGGCCACCATTGCGGCCGGGTGCGACATGTTCCTGTTCTTCCGGAACCCGGCCGAGGACTTCGGGTACATGCTGGACGGCTACAAGTCCGGGGTCATCACCGAAGCGCGGCTGCATGACGCGCTGCGCCGGATCCTGGCCCTCAAGGCCTCGCTCGGACTGCACCTGAAGTCCCGAGGGGCGCTGGTTCCGCCAGCCGAGGCGCTGGCCCGGATCGGCAGCGAAGCGCACCTGGCCATCGCCGCCGAAATTGCGGACAAGACCGTCACCCTGGTGAAGGACACTGCGCAGAACCTGCCCATCACACCGCGGACGCACAAGCGGATCCGGCTGTACGGCATTTCCGGCGGCTCGGACTTCACCATGGCGGATCCCCTGGCCTACCTCGATGTGGTGGCCGAGGAACTGGAGCGGGCTGGTTTTGAGGTGCACCTCTTCAAGACGGCGGCGCAGCGCAAGGCGGCAGGGGAGGAAGGCGTGAACTTCATGTCCGTCATCTCCGAGGAAGCCACCGGGGACTACGCGGACAAATATGACGCCGCGTTCGTGTTTGCCAATGTGAAGGGCTTCGCGCAGGAGGCAGCGATCCGGATCAAGTGGTCCACGCCGATGGCCGCCGAGATCCCCTGGTACACCACCGAGGTCCCCACGGTGTTCGTCTCGCTCAACCAGCCCAACCACCTCATTGACGTGCCGATGGTCAAGACCGCCATCCACGCCCACGCGGGCACGCCGGCAGCCATCCGGGCCGCCATCGAGAAGATCCAGGGCAAGTCGGAGTTCCAGGGCACGTTCAACGAGAACGTCTTCTGCGACTCCTTCGATACCCGGCTCTGAACCGCGCTGCGTTCTTGACCTGACGCGGCGCAAAATACCCTGCGCTACCAGGATTCCCGTAGCGCAGGGTATTTTGCGCCGCGAAAGCCCGAAACCCCCTCCCGCGGCACCCCGCGCAGGCGTAGCGTGGGGCCATGGAGAAGACCGGATGCGCGGTGGTGGGCGGTGGACCTGCGGGGATGATGCTGGGCTTGCTCCTGGCACGGGCCGGGGTGCGGGTGACGGTGTTGGAGAAGCACGCCGATTTTCTGCGCGACTTCCGCGGCGACACGGTGCACCCGTCCACGATCCGGCTCATTGACGAACTCGGACTCGGCCGGGAGTTTCGCCGGTTGCCGCAGAGCCGCCTGAAGAATGTCGTTTTCCCGGTCCCGGGCGGGGCGCCCGTGACCATGGGCGACTTTGACGCCCTGCCGCCGCCGTACAACTACATTGCCATGATGCCGCAATGGGATTTCCTGAGCTTCCTCGCCGAGGCCGCAGCCCAGGAGCCGGGGTTTACGCTGCTCATGAGCCACACCGCCACGGGCTTGGTCCGCAACGGAGGCCGTGTCCGCGGAGTCCGCTTCCGGACCGCCGACGGCACACAGGACGAGCTCCTGGCGGACCTGGTGGTTGCCACGGACGGCCGCCATTCCGTGCTGCGCACCGCGGCCGGGCTGGCGCCAAAGGAGTTCCCGGTGCCCTTCGACACGTGGTGGTTCCGGCTGCCCCGCTATCCCTCCGAAACGGGTGAGGTGGCCGGGCTCGTGCCGGCGTTCGGCCCCGGCGAGGCGCTGCTGGCCCTGTTCCGCAACGACTACTACCAAATGGGCTACCTCGCCGCCAAGGGCGCCGACGCCCGGATCCGCGCGGAAGGCGTCGAGGGCTTCCGAAGGCGGGTGGCGGCCCTCCGCCCGGATCTTGCGGACCGGGTTGACGCCATCGAATCCCTTGATGACCTCCACTGGCTCGACGTGCGGCTGAACCGGCTGCACTCGTGGCACATCAACGGGCTGCTGTTCATCGGGGACGCCGCGCACGCGATGTCCCCGGCCGGCGGCGTCGGAATCAACCTCGCCATCCAGGACGCGGCCGCCGCCGCCGAGTACCTTGCCCCCGCACTGCTCCGGGGCAGGGTGACCACGGCAGACCTGGAGAAAGTCGAGCGGCGGCGCCGGCTGCCCACCGTCATTGTGCAGAGCGTCCAACGGCTCATGCAGAGGGCAGTCTTCGGCCCGATCCTGACCGGGAAGCGGTCGAAGGCTCCGGCCGCGGCATTGTTCTTTGCCCGGCACGTTCCGGTGTTCCGCACCATCATTCCCCGCTTCATCGCCTTTGGCCCGCGCCCCGAGCACGCACCGGCCTTCGCGCGGCGGGCCGAACCCCAGCCGCAGCCCTAACCGATGCGGTTAGCCGTGCGCCGTGAGGTAGCCGATCAGGCCCTTGACGGTAGCCACCGCCGAGTAGTCGCGCTCCGGAATGTCCACGCCGGTGGCCGCGTCGATCGTTTCCACGAGTCGCAGGAAATCAAGCGAATCGAGTTCCAAATCCTGGCGCAGCCGGGCGTTCTCGTCGACGTCGTCGAGTTCGACGTCAGGGGCCACCGCGCCGATCGCGGCGTGCACCGCCGCGCGGGCGTCCTGTTCGTTCATGGTTCCTCCGGTTTCCTGGCTTTGGGTGTCACAGGTGCTCCGGTTCCTGCAACAGCTCGTTGATCCGGGCGAGGTAACGGGCGCCGCGCAGGCCGTCGCTGACCCGGTGGTCCGCGGAGAGCGTAGCGATGGCGGCATGCCGGACCCCAAGGAGCCCGTCCTGGGCCCAGGGCTGTTCCATCACCCGGCCGAAGCCCACCATGGCCACCTGGGGCGGATAGATCACGCCGTAGACACTGTCTACGCCGAGGTCTCCGAGGTTGGTCACGGTCAAGGTTGGATCGGCCATTTCGGCGCGCTGGAGACGCCCCGCACGTGCCCGGCTGACAAGATCCCGCAGCTGCTCCATGAGCACGTCCAGGGGCAGGGTGTCGGCGTCGTGGATTGCCGGGGCCACCAGACCGCCTTGGCGCAGGGCCACCGCGACGCCCAGGTGCACTGCCGCACTGGGACGGAAACCGCCGTCAACGTAGAAGCCGTTGACCTCGGGGACGTCCCGTGCCGCCAGAGCCGCGGCTTTTAGCAGGAGCGCCGACGGCACCAGCCGGCCGGCGACGGGCCGGTGCGCATTGACCGACTGCATCCACCCGACGGCGGTGCGCAGATCCAGCGTGGTGCTGAGGTAGTAGTGCGGGATGGTCTGCTTCGAGCGCGTCATCAGGGCGCCGATGGCCCGACGCAGGCTGGCCACGCGCTCGCGGGCTTCCGACGTCGGCCTCCCTCTAGCTGGTGTCTCCGGCGCTTCCAGTACGGCCGCGACGCGTTCCGGAGCTGGGGGTTCCGTCGCGGATGCAACCCGACCGGGCTCCGGGGGACCCGGCGTTGGAACTCTGGCTGCTGCGCGCTGCACGTCGGCCACCGTCACGGCGCCGTCCGGGCCGGTGCCGGTCACGGTGGAAAGCCCGATCCCGAGTTCCGCGGCGAGCAGCCGCGCCCGCGGCGACGAACGCACCCTGCCCGTCCCGCCGGTCCGGGCCGCCACCGCGTGTTCGACGTCGGCGCGGGTGATGGCCCCGTCCTTGCCGGTGCCCTGGATCCTGCCGGTGTCCACGCCCAGCCGGTGCGCCAGGTGCCGCACGGGAGGGGCGATCGGGGGACCCGCCGTCGGCCCGACCGGCTCAGGGGGCCGCGGCGTGAGAGCAGCGGGTTTCGACGGCGCCCCCGCCGGGGGAGCCGCACGAACTGGAGCCCCGACCTCGGCAGGGGTCTGGGTGATCACGGCCAGCGGGGTTCCCACCGGAACGGTTTCGCCGATGCCCACCAGGAGGTCCGCCACGACGCCTTCCTGGAAGGACTCCACGTCCATGACCGTCTTGTCCGTGTCCACGACCGCCACGAGATCGCCGCGGCGCACATAGTCACCGCGCTTGACCAGCCATTCGACGATCTTGCCGTGCTCCATGTCGGCCCCGAGCGAGGGCATCAGGAAGTCACCCACCGGCGCCTACTGTTGCTTTGGCCGCGGCCACGATCCGTTCCGCGGACGGCAGGGCGGCGAGTTCCAGGTGCTTGGCATAGGGGATCGGCACCTCGGCGCTGCAGACCCTGGCCACCGGCGCATCGAGGTCGAAAAACGCCTGCTCGGTGATCCGCGCACTCACCTCGGCCGACAGGCTGCCGCTGCGCCAGCCTTCATCGACCACGACGGCCCGGTGCGTCCTGGTCACGGAGGAGAGGATGGCGGCGTCGTCGAGCGGGCGGAGCGTGCGCAGGTCCAGGACCTCGGCGTCGATCCCTTCGGCGGCGAGCTGTTCCGCGGCTTCGAGCACCACGGGCAGGGTCCCGCCGTAGGTGATCAGCGAGATGTCGTTGCCGGGGCGCCGGATGGCGGCCGTGCCGATGTCCACCGGGCCGGCGTCGTCGGCCAGTTCCCCGGGGACGTTGTACAGCGAGCCGTGCTCGAAGATCAGCACGGGGTCCGGGTCCTGCAGCGCCGTCCAGAGCATGCCGCGGGCGTCTTCGAGGGTGGCCGGGGCCAGGATCCGCAGCCCCGGGATGTGCGCGTACCAGCCTTCGAGGCTGTGCGAGTGCTGGGCGCCGAGCTGGCGGCCCGCACCGGTGGTCATGCGGATCACGAGCGGGACGTGGAACTGCCCACCGGACATGTGCAGCAAGGTGGCGGCATTATTCACGATCTGGTCGAGCGCCAGGAGGCTGAAGTTGACGGTCATGATTTCCACGATCGGGCGCATGCCGCCCAGGGCCGCACCGATCCCGGCACCGACGAACCCGGATTCCGAGAGCGGGGTGTCGCGGATCCGGTCCGGGCCGAACTCCTCCAGCAGGCCCAGGCTGACCGCGAACGAGCCGCCATAGGCGCCCACGTCCTCCCCCATCAGGAATACGCGTTCGTCGCGGATCATGGCGTCGCGGATGCCCGCCCGTAGCGCCTCTCGGTAGCTCGATTTCATGGCGTGCCTGCGGCCTTCCCGGCAGGCTGCCCGGCTGTGCCCGCGCCGTCTTCGGCGCCGCGCTCGCTGTAGACAAAGCGGGTCAGTTCCTCCACCGGTTCCGGGGTTCCGGCCTCGGCGAACTCGACGGCGGCCGCGATCTCCGCCTGCGCGTCCGCCTGCAGCTGCTCCCACTCGGCGGCCGAGAGGTGGCCCGCGGACTCCAGCGCGGTCCGCAGCAGCGTGATCGGGTCCCGTTCCATCCACCGCGCCACCTCCTCCTTCGTCCGGTAGCGTTCGGGATCGAACATCGAGTGGGCCCGGAAACGGTAGGTCCGCAGCTCCAGGAAGTGCGGACCGCCTCCGGAACGGACGGCGTCCACCGCGCGGCGTGCACCCTCCTCGACGGCCAGGACGTCCATGCCGTCCACGGCCCACGCGGGGATCTCGTAGCCGGCAGCCTTGAGGGCGATGTCCGTCTGCGATTCGGAACGGGCCAGGGCGGTACCCATGGCATAGAGGTTGTTCTCGCAGCAGAACAGCACGGGCAGCTGCCACAGGGCCGCCAGATTCAGGCTCTCGTGGAATGCGCCTTCGGCCACGGCGCCTTCGCCGAAGAAGCACACCGTGACATTGGAGCGCCCCGCCATCTTGTCGGCCAGTGCCAGGCCGACGGCGAGAGGTAGGCCCCCGGCGACTATCGCGTTGCCGCCGAAGAAGCGGGTGGGGGCATCGAACAGGTGCATTGACCCGCCCCGGCCACGGCAGCACCCCTCAACGTAGCCGTACATTTCGGCGAGGATCGCCTCGGCCGAGACGCCCCGCAACAGCGCGTGCCCGTGCTCCCGGTACGTCGCGACGACGGCGTCCTCCGGTCCCAATGACGCCAGGACGCCGGCGGCGACAGCCTCCTCGCCAATGTAGACGTGCAGGAAGCCGCGGATCTTGGCTGCACTGTACAGCTCGACGCATTTCTCTTCGAGCTGGCGGACGCGCAACATCTGCAGCAGCAGGTGCTGGCCGTGGGCCGCGTCCAAAGGGCCTCCGCGTGGGCTCGCTGTACCGGTCATTTCGGTGCCTGTTCGGTGCTGGCCGGCTCTATGCGGGCCGGGTTTGGCGGGACCGGGGGCGTCTCGATGGTGGAGGTGTCGCCCTCGGGCAGGCCGAGCTCGCGGGCCTTGAGCAGTCGCCGGAGGATCTTCCCGCTGCGGGTCTTGGGCAGTGCGGCGGTGAAGTCAAGCAGCCGCGGCGCGACGGCGGGGCCCAGCCGCTTGCGGAAGAAGCCGATGATGTCCAGGGCCAGCTCCCCGGACGGTTCCCAGCCGGTCCGGAGTTCAACGAAGGCCTTGACCACCTCGCCGGCCACCGGGTCCGGGACCCCGATCACGCCGGCCTCGGCGACGGCCGGGTGCTCCATGAGGGAACTCTCCACCTCGAACGGGCCGATCAGGTGCCCCGACGACTTGATGACGTCGTCGCCCCGGCCCACAAACCAGTAGTAGCCGTCGGCGTCGCGTTTGGCGAGATCCCCGGTCAGGTACCAGCCCCCGGCGAAGCAGCGGCGGTAGCGCTCCTCTTCGTGCAGATAGCCGCGGAACATGGAGGGCCAGCCGGGCCGGAGGGCCAGTTCCCCCATGGAGTCGGGGTCCGTGACCAGCACCGCTTCGCCGTCGCGGATGACGGGCTTGCCGTCCGCATCCCGGGCCACGACGGCGGCCTCGACGCCGGGCAATGGACGGCCCATCGAGCCGGGCCGGATCTCGGTGGCGGCGTAGTTCGAGATCATGATGCCGCCTGTTTCGGTCTGCCACCAGTTGTCGTGCACCGGCTGGCCGAAGGCCTCCTGCCCCCACACCACAACCTCCGGGTTGAGCGGCTCGCCGACGCTGGCGACGAAGCGCAAGGCAGAGAGGTCGTGTCCTGCGGCGCGGTCGGCTCCGGCCTTCATGAGCATGCGCAAGGCCGTCGGGGCTGTGTACCAGACCGTGACTCCTTGCTCGGCGAGGATCCGGTACCACCGGTCGGCGTCCATTTCCTCCTCGTCCACGATGGCCGTCACGCCGTGGCTCAGGGGTGCGATCACGCCGTACGAGGTGCCCGTGACCCAGCCCGGGTCGGCCGTGCACCAGTAGACGTCTCCGGGTTGCAGGTCCAGGGCGAAGGTTCCGGTCGCGTGGTGGGCGGTCACGGCGTCGTGCACGTGTATCGCGCCCTTGGGAGTGCCGGTGGTGCCGGACGTGAAGTGCAGCAGGGCCATGTCCTCCGGCTGGGTGGCCGCGATCTCCCCGTCCGGCGGGGCTTGGCGCATGAGGGCGGCCAGGTCGAGGGTTCCGGGCTCGGGATCGCCGTCGGCGTCGATGAGCAGGACGTGGCGCAACTCCGGGAGCTGCCCGCGCAGCTGGACGATCTTCCTGCGGTACAGCGCCCGCGTGGTGACCAGCGCCCGGCCGGAGCCCAGCGTGAGTCGCTGCCGCACCGGCTCGGGACCGAAAGCGGAGAACAGCGGGCAGAACACGCTCGCGTTCTTGAACGTGCCGAGCACCGCGATGTACAGGGCGGGGCCGCGGCCGGTGAGGGAGAAGACCCGTTCCCCGCGGCCGACGCCAAGGCTGCGCAGGACGCCGGCGAAGCGGCTGGTCTGTTCGGCGAGTTCGGCGTAGCTCAAGGAGTGGGTGCTGCCATCGGCCCGGACGAACCGCAAGGCCTCATGTCCTGCCGTGCTGCCAGCCGCGTGCCGGTCCACTGCCTCGTAGGCGATGTTGAGGCCGCGGCCACCGGGGAGTCCGGATAGGGCTCGCCGGGCCTCATCCCAGGTGAAGGCCGCGCACGCCGCGTCATAATCCACCAGGTTCGGCCGGACCCGGAAACTGCCGATGTCTTTGGTGATCGCAGGCCAGCGGATGGATGGTTCGGTTCCTGCCGTCATGGTTCCATCCGACTCCCGTGTGCCGGTGCCGCCCAGAGCAAAAGGTCCCGGACCGACGTGCAAGACCCCGGCTGGGAATCCGCGGCGGACCAGCCACTAAACTGGGAGCCATGACTGCCACCCGTGACTTCGCAGCCGACGCTGCCGCTGCCCGTGCCCGACTGCTGGAACTGATCAAGGAACTGGCCGTAGTCCGCGGCAAGGTCATCCTCTCCAGCGGCGCCGAGGCCGACTACTACATCGACCTGCGCCGCATCACCCTGCACCACGAGGCGTCCAAACTCGTCGGGCAGGTCATGCTCTCGCTGATGGAGGACGCCGGGATCGATTTCGAGTGCGCCGGGGGACTCACCATGGGGGCGGACCCGGTGGGCACGGCCGTCATGCATGCCGCCGTCGACGCCGGCCGCCCGGTGGACGCGTTCGTCGTCCGCAAGGCGCAGAAGTCCTACGGCATGGGACGCCAGGTGGAAGGCCCCTCGGTCGAGGGCCGCAAGGTCCTGGTCCTGGAGGACACCTCAACCACCGGCGGGTCCGCGCTGACCGCCGTCGAAGGCGTCCGCAAGGCCGGCGGCAACGTGGTGGCCGTCGCCGTGATCGTGGACCGCGACACCGGAGCCAAGGAAAAGATCGAGGCCGAAGCCGGCGTTCCGTACCTCTTCGCCTTCGGCAAGGACGAACTGGGCCTCAACTAGCGTTTCTCCCTCAGCTGACGCGGGTGGACGGTGCCTAGGGGGTGACTTATCATTTCTTAAATACCCCCCGTCCGTACCCGCATCTGGAGAAACGCGACATGCTCCCGCCCCCTGAAGACTTGACCGCTGACTCCGTCAACACTGTCGACCAGATCCAGAACCTGATCCTGGACAGCGCGGACTTCGAAGTGTTCCTGAACGAGCTCGCGCGTTTTTCCGCGCACCAGGTGGCCGGCTCCGGCGACGACGCGCTGTGCGGAATCACCCTGCTCCGGGACCGTAAGGCCGCCACGATCGGGTGGAGCAGCGACTCCGCCCGCGAAGTGGACGAGATCCAGTACTCACTGTCCCAGGGCCCCTGCCTGACCGCCGCTAAGGAGGAACGGGAAGTCTACGTCCCGGACCTCTTCGATGAGGACCGCTGGGGCCCTGACTACGCCTCCGCCGTCGCCTCGCACGGCCTGCGCTCGGTGTTGTCGGTGCCTTTCCACCTCCAGGGCGAAGCCCAGGCGGCCCTGAACCTGTACTCCGATGTCCCGCACAAGTTCGACGGCGACGTCGCGGTCCGGGCCCGCGGCTACACCCGTGAAATCTCCCAGGCGCTGCGGCTGGCAGTCCGCTTCTCGCTGCACACGGACAGCGCCACGAACCTGCGCGCCACGCTCGAATCCCGGACCGTGATCGACATGGCCATCGGGATCGTCATGGCCCAAAACCGTTGCGACCAGGAAACCGCGGTCCGGATCCTCACCGATGCCTCCAGCAACGGCAACGTCAAACTCCGCGACATAGCCGCCTCACTGGTGCAATCTGTCGGCGGAACGGCTACCAGGACGCACTACGAAGAGCCGAACCGGCGGCGGGCTGGCTGAACCGGCAGCGGCCTATGACTTGTGTGCGACCACAAGCGCGGATACGCTGAATGAGGTTGAGCCGTCGGCCATAGACATCCTTATTTGGAGTACCTATGGACCAAACACTGCAAGCCCACGTCAAACTCGATGTCGTGTCCGACGTCGTCCGGATTAGTGTCCGGGGGAGCCTCACACAAGCCTCCCGCCCCTCCCTGATGCAAATTATCCAGCGCATCCGCCGCATGGGGATCATCTCGCACATCCGCGTCGACCTCGGCTTGGCCGCATTCGTGGAATCAGCGGCGCTGGCCGGCCTGCGCAACGACCTCAACGCGATCGACGGCGGGGCCTCCGGCTCGGAAGTCGCCGGCATGCCGGCTCCCGGCGGAGTCTCCCTGGAACTGACCGCGCACCGCGACGATTCCGCTGCATTGCCACCTCTGGACATGGCCGGGGAATTTACGGCCTCGATCGATCCCTCAGGCACCCGGAAGCTGAACCGGTTCTCCGACGACGAACTCTTCGCCGCGAGCGACTCTGTGTTCGGCCTTCTCGATGATCCCGCTGACATGGCCCGCTCGGAACTCCTGGCGACCTATGACGAGATCGGCATGGAAATCAGCCGCCGCGAGGTCGGCCGCGAGCCCGAACCCGCGTAGCCGGCGACGGCGCTTCAACGGCGTGCCAACGGCCCCAACCGTGCCAGTGGCGTGCCAGCGGCGCTTCCACGCTGAGCTTCGGGACCGCTGTATGGTCCGGTTTCTCATCCCCGCCGAAGCGTGGATACGGTAGAGATGTGCCGGCCGAGATGGATCCGAACCATCCGCGAGGCCCCGGTGGTTCCGAGGCCCGCATGCTCCGCCGCGCCGTCGAGCTTAAACGGGTTTCCCGGCGATCGTTCCTGATCGGCGCCGGGTCCGCGTCGCTGCTGGCGGCGGACATGCTGTTCACTCAGCGCGTGCAGGCCGAGCGGCATGTCAGCCGGATCCTCGAAGTACCTGATGACGTTGCCGAACGGTATTACCCCCACGCCAGCTGGATCCTGTTCCCCGGCTACAAAACGAGCTGGGAAGAAGCCCTGTGGATCCTGAACGCGCTGCGCGGCTCCCTGAACAAGAGGGGCCAGCTCGCCGCCGTCGGGTATTCCAACGAAGGCCTGGACATTGACGAGGTGGTCATCGCCGTGATCGAGCACGTCCGCGCCCACAATCTCACCACCCTCTACTTCTACGGCCATAGTTTTGGCGGCATGGTGGCAACGCAGGTGGCCGCCCGGCTGCGCGAACTGCACGGCGTCGAAGTGGCGTTCATCCTGCTCGACTCCAGCCCGGCGAGCCGGCACGACGTGCTGGACCAGAGCTGGTTCGAGGGTGTGGTGATGCTCTACGAAAGCGGGTTCCGCTTCCCCACAGTGCTGCGCGGCGGCTATGAGCTCGGCGAGAGGATGCTGCACAAGAATGAACGCAGTTGGGGTCAGGTGGTGGACCAGACACTGGAACAGCTGTCCCCGATCGCGCCGTCCAGCGTGCTGATCCAGTCCGAATCCGCCTATATCTTCCACTTTGAGGCCAGCCGTTTCGTCGGGAAGCTGGGCGAAACGAAGATGGCGTTCATCGGCAACCCCCGGGACAAGACGGTGGATTACGAGACCGCCCGGGACACCTGGTCACTGTCCTTCAAAACCAACATGGTCTCGGATGACCTGCGCACCGACGGGGCGAGGCCGGAGCACGCGAGCCCTGGCTGGAGCCCGTTCATCTACCGGCCCATCATCGAAAAACTCCAGGACGACCTCTTCCCGCTGCCGGGCGGCGGCGGGAAGAAGACCGCGTTCTGAGGTATCGCGTTCTGGGGTGTTGCTCAGATCTGGTTCTTGAGGTCCGCCACGGAATTCAGGATCTGGTTCGGCCGGAACGGATACGCGGCGATATCGTCCCGGTGGGTGATGCCGCTGAGCACCAGCACCGTGTGCAGGCCCGCCTCCATGCCGGCGATGATGTCGGTGTCCATGCGGTCGCCGATCATGGCCGTGGTTTCCGAGTGCGCGTCGATCTGGTTCATCGCCGACCGGAACATCATCGGGTTGGGCTTGCCCACAATGTACGGTTCGCGCCCCGTGGCCTTGGTGATGAGGGCGGCGATGGCCCCGGTGGCAGGCATGGGTCCGTCCTTCGAGGGCCCGGTGGCGTCCGGGTTGGTGGCGATGAAACGCGCGCCGGCGAGGATCAGGCGGATGGCCATGGTGATGGCTTCAAACGAATAGGTGCGGGTCTCGCCGAGCACCACGAAGTCGGGGTTCTGGTCGGTGAGGATGAAGCCGGCCTCGTGGAGCGCCGTCGTGAGTCCTGCTTCGCCGATCGTGTAGGCGCGGTTCCCCGACTCCGAACCGCGGACCTGGTCCTTGAGGAACTGGGCCGTGGCCAGGGCCGAGGTCCAGATGTTCTCCTCCGGGATTTCCAGCCCGGAAGAGCTCAGCCGGGCCGCGAGGTCCCGGGGCGTGAAGATCGAGTTGTTGGTCAGCACGAGGAACCGCTTGGAGGTGTCCACCCAGCGCTGGATCAGCTCCGCCGCGCCCGGGATGGGCTGGTTCTCGTGGACCAGCACGCCGTCCATGTCCGTGAGCCAGCACTCGATTTCCTGGCCGCTGCGGTACATCGAGGCGTACGAACGGCCCTCGTCTGAATCGGTACCATGCTCTTCGCGCTGATCTGCCATGCTGTCCTCCGCCTAAGTGTGCCGCTTCCTGTCACCCAGTCTAATGTTGAGGCGTGACTGAACCCGAGATCCCCGCCCCGTCCCTCCCCGCCGCAGAGGAAGGGCCGGAACCGAAGGCGGAGGTCGGCGTCGGACCCTGGGAAGGCGAAGTTCCCCAGGGCGGGCACTGGGACCCGGACCTGCTGGCGGACGGCGACCGGCGCAACGTGGTGGACAAATACCGCTACTGGAAGCACGAGGCGATCGTGGCCGACCTGGACTCCAAGCGGCACAACTTCCACATCGCGATCGAGAACTGGCAGCACGACCTCAACATCGGCACCGTGGTCCGGACCGCCAACGCGTTCCTCGCCAAGGAAGTCCACATCATCGGACGACGCCGGTGGAACCGCCGCGGGGCCATGGTCACCGACCGCTACCAGCACGTCCGCCACCACCCCACCGTTGAGGACTTCGTGGCCTGGGCACAGGGGGAGGGGCTGGCGGTCATCGGGATCGACATCTTCCCGGACTCGGTGCCGCTGGAGACCTACGAACTGCCCAAGGACTGCGTCCTGGTCTTCGGCCAGGAAGGCCCGGGCCTGACCCCTGAAGTCCACGAAGCGGCGCTGGACACCCTGTCGATCGAACAGTTCGGCTCCACCCGTTCCATCAACGCAGCCTCCGCCGCCGCGATCGCGATGCACGCCTGGATCCGCCGCCACGTGTTCGGCCAGCTCCCGGGCTAAAGCCACTCTTAGGCGTCCGTGGCCCCGGGGGTTCCGTACCGACAAGCGAGCCGTTGACGTGGGTCGCAAACCAGCAGACGCTGTCGGTGCGAGGCGAACGTGCGAGGAGAAGGATGTGGACGATAACCAAGGACATCACCGTTGCGCGTCGGATGAGGCCGTCCCGTTCGGCAGGGGAGCGGAAACCCGGTGAGCGGGTTTGTGGACAGCGTCCTGAATGTAGACCCGCTGCTGGCCCTGATCATCGTGGGCCTGCTGGTCTTCGCCGAGGACGCCCTCTTCGTCGGCTTCGTTGTCCCCGGGGAGACCGCCGCGGTTCTGGGCGGGGTCGTGGCCAGCCGCGGGGTCCTGCCCTTGTGGTCCGTGATGGTCGTGGTCGTGCTGGCCGCAATCATCGGGGACTCAGCCGGATACGAGGTCGGTAAACACCTGGGACCGAGACTTCTGAGTCTGAAAGTCATGAACAGGCGTCTGGCCAGATTTGAAAAGGCCCAGGAATTCCTGCGCCTCCGAGGCGGTTCGGCGGTGTTCCTAGGCCGGTTTGTGGCATTTTTCCGCGCCGTCATGCCCGCACTGGCCGGCAGTTCACGGATGCCCTACCTGAAGTTTCTGGCCTTCAACGCCGCCGGCGGCCTGGTGTGGGGTACAGGATTTGTCCTGCTCGGTTACCTGGCCGGGAACTCCTACGAAGCGGCGGCCACATCTGCCGGACGCGGCGTCACCGCGGCGGTCGCGGTAGTCGTCGTGGCAGCCGTCATCACGTTGCGGATCCGGAAAGCCCGCGCCACGCGTAAAGCCAGAGCCACGCGTACCGCCAGCGCCCGGCGCAACGCCGGCGGCGGGGCCGGCGCCGGCCAGTCCGGCGGCAGGCCGGAACCGTGACCGAAGCGCCCGGCCGCGAGTGTTACAGGGGCCACGTGACCGGAGACACGGCCCCGGCGCAGGAATGGCTAGGATGGTTCCTAGCCGACGAGGTTCCCTCCAGGATCACCAGCCCGTAGACGAAATTCACATTAGGAGTCAGCATGCCCATTGCAACCCCAGAGATCTACTCCGAGATGATCGACCGTGCCAAGACGGGCGGCTTCGCCTTCCCGGCGGTCAACGTCACGTCCTCCCAGACCCTGAACGCCGCCCTGCGCGGCTTCGCCGAGGCCGAGTCCGACGGCATCGTCCAGGTCTCCACCGGCGGCGCGGCTTACTGGTCCGGCGCCGCCACCAAGGACATGGTTGCCGGCTCCCTCGGCTTTGCCGCGTTCGCCCGCGAAGTCGCGAAGAACTACGGCGTGAACGTCGCCCTGCACACGGACCACTGCCCCAAGGACAAGCTGGACGGCTTTGTGCTCCCGCTGCTCGCCGCCTCCGAGGCCGAGGTCAAGGCAGGCCGCAACCCCCTCTTCAACTCGCACATGTGGGACGGCTCCGCCGAGACCCTGCAGGAAAACCTGCGGATCGCCCGTGAACTGCTCGCGCGCACCGCCGCCGCCAAGATGATCCTCGAGGTCGAGATCGGCACCGTGGGCGGCGAGGAAGACGGCGTCGAGAACGCCATCAACGACAAGCTCTACACCACGGTCGAGGACGCCCTGGCCACCATCGACGCGCTCGGTTCCGGCGAAAACGGCCGCTACATCACGGCGCTGACCTTCGGCAACGTGCACGGCGTCTACAAGCCGGGCGGCGTCAAGCTCCGCCCCGAGATCCTCAAGGACATCCAGGAGCAGGTCGGCGCCAAGATCGGTAAGGCCAACCCGTTCGACCTCGTGTTCCACGGCGGCTCCGGCTCCTCGGACAAGGAAATCGCGGACGCCGTCTCCTACGGCGTCATCAAGATGAACATCGACACCGACACCCAGTACGCCTACACCCGCCCCGTGGTGGACCACATGTTCCGCAACTACGACGGCGTGCTGAAGGTCGACGGCGAGGTCGGCAACAAGAAGCTCTACGATCCCCGTGTCTGGGGCGCTTCGGCGGAGGCCGGCCTGGCCGCCCGCGTGGTCGAGGCCGCCCAGCAGCTGGGCTCCACCGGCAAGACCTTCTAGCCATGTCCGACGAGTTCCGGAAAAACCTGATGGGTCCCGAGCCCACGCTCCTGCCTGCCGAGAGCGAGATCTACCAACATCTCGCGCTCGGCCAGGAAGCCGTGGACCTCGTGGCGAAGCACCCCACCTCCTCGCTCCTGTGGGCCATCCTCGCCGAGGAGGCCTGGAACGAGGGCCGCACCATCGATTCCTACGCGTACTCGCGGGTCGGCTACCACCGCGGCCTGGATTCGCTGCGCCGCAACGGGTGGCGCGGCGTCGGGCCGATCCCGTGGGAGCACGAACCCAACCGCGGCTTCCTGCGCTCCCTCTACTCGCTTGGCCGTGCGTCCGCGGCGATCGGCGAGCCCGAGGAGCCGGAGCGGATCGAAAAGTTCCTGAAGGATTCCGATCCCGGCGCGAAGGCGGCCATCGAAGCCGAGGGCTGAGGCGCCGCCAAACGACGCAACGCGGGGTCACTTACGGTCCATCCCACCACGGTGGATGGGCCGTAAGTGACCCCGCGTTGCGGTTTAAGCGGCGGATTAACGTGTTAACGCGTTAACGTGCGACGGCGGGCTCCCACCTTGAGGTGGGAGCCCGCCGTCGTTTGTGCGTGCGTGGGTCAGCTTGCCTTGGCCAGGCCCGTGCGGGCCATGGCGTCCGCGTAGGCGGTGTGCATCTCTGCCAGGTACTCTTCCTGCCGGGCCGGGGTGCCGGCGAACGCCCGGCCGCTGAGCGAGCGGACCTTGTAGGTCTTCAGGCCGCGGCGCCAGATCATGGGCACTTCGGTCTTGAGCAGCAGGTTGGCCAGGCGGTTGGCCTCGGTGCCGTGGGCGACGATCACGGAGGCGCGGGGAACGAGGGCCAGGAACTTCAGCAGCGGCTTCAGGCCCGCGGAAATCTGGTCCGGCGTGAACTTGCCGTTCGGCTCGCCGGGGACGTGCCACGGGTGGACGTTCCAGGGCATGACGAATTCGGGGCGCAGGCCGAGTTTCCACTGGATGCCCAGCATGCGGGTGGCGGCTTCGTCGTCGCCGGCGGTGATGAAGCCTGACGCGTCAGCGGTGCCGATGTTGGAGTACAGGCTGATGATCCGGCACTCGTCGACGTCGTGCATGGGGTCCACGTAGGGGACAGCGGTGCCAGCTTTGGTTGCCTGGAGGACGTCAAGGAGCTCGTTGACGGGGGCGACGTTAGGTTCGTACCGGCGGCTCAGAAGCTCTTCGCGGAAATTTTCGGTGGCCAGGGCTGTCATATGTTGCTGGGTCTCCTGCGGGATTGGCAAAGCTGCCACACCGGATGCAGGCGCGCCGAATACGGGCATGCGGAGCAATGGTGTGGTTTGAAAATGTGGTGTGGACCGATTCCTGGTCGATCCTTATCAGTCTATCAAGCCCCGCGAAATGCGGCGCCGGGCCGGACCCCGCCGGCCCGGTGCTGCTACCAGAGCCGCTGGGTGGCGCGGCGTGCGCCTTCGCCGAGGGCCTCCAGCTTGGCGTACGCGATTTGGGGATGCACCCTGCCGCCCAGGCCGCAATCGGTGGACGCAATCACGTTTTCACGTCCCACGAGCTCGGCGAAGCGCACGATCCGGTCGGCCACGAGATCCGGATGCTCCACGACGTTGGTGGCGTGTGAGACGACGCCGGGGATGATGACCTTCCCCTCGGGAAGCTTCGCATCCTCCCAGACGCGCCATTCGTGCTCGTGCCGGACGTTGGCCGCCTCGAAGGAGTAGCCGCCGGCATTGACCTGCAGGACTGAGTCGACGATGTCCGCGAACGGGATGTCCGTGGTGTGCGGGCCGTGCCAGGAACCCCAGCAGACATGCAGCCGGATCTGCTCCTGGGGAAGACCGCGCAGCGCCCAGTTCGTTGCTTCGACCCGGAGTTGGATGAACTTCAGGTAGTCCGCCAGGCTCGGCTCGGGGTTGATCTGGTCCCAGCTCTCGGCCAGGGAGGGGTCGTCGAGCTGGACTGTCAGGCCGGCGTCGATGATGGCCTTGTATTCCTCGCGCATCGCGTCGGCGCAGGCGTAGAGGAGTTCCTCGTCGCTGCCGTAGTAATCGTTGGCCACCCGGGCGCACGAACCGGGCGAGAGGGAAGCGATGAACCCCTCGGCGAGCCCGGCCGCGGCCAGTCCGGTCTTGAGGTTGGCAACGTCCGAGGCCACGAGCTCCTGGCCCGTGTACGTCAGTGGCCCGGCGACCTTGGGCTGCGTGACGGCCTTGCGGTGGGCCAGGATCCCGGAGGAGGGGTCGTTGTAGGCGTCATCGAACTTCTGCCGGTCCCGGCGGTCCGGGAAGGAGGTCAGGACGATGTGGCCGGGCGAGGAGCGGTGCACCGTGGCGTCGGCCCAGCGGTCCACGTCGGTCGGTTCCAGGCCGCCGAGCCGTGAGAAGGAGTAATTCCACCAGGCGCCGTAGTCCACGGAGCTGGACATCGTGTGCCCGTACTCGCCGTCATTGGGGATGTCGATGCCCAGCTCCTTCTGGCGCTGGACGACGTCCACTACCGAGGTTTCGAGCAGGTCCAGGAATTCGGGCGTGATGCCGTCGGTTTCCTTGGCCTCGTTTGCGGCGATCAGCTCCGGCGTGCGGGGCAATGAGCCGGCATGGGTCACACGGATGTGGTCAGTGGTCCGGGGCATGGCGCGGATTCCTTTCGGCCGCTCGGGATTCTCACTCCCACTCAATTCCACCTCGCGCCGTCCCGCAAGTGGTGCCCGCTATGTGTCGGGCCTGAGCTGGTGGATGAGGCAGCTACGACGAACGCCAGGAAAAAAGAACGGCGCGTCCGCCGCGGCGGACGCGAGGCCCCCCTCGCGGAAGCCGCCCTGGCGTTCACCACCTAGGCGGCGCGTCCAAGCAAGGACCCAAAGCGATGCCGGGCACCGATTTCGGCTAAACTTGGGTGGTAAGAGCCCCGGAACTCTGGCGTTGGATACGAACACAGCGATAGATTCGGGGCATTCTCATGAACGGCGCTGAACTGCGGTGACCGCCTGGTCACTAAACGCAGTTCGGCCCGAACGAATGGGGGAGGATCCCATGCCAGCAATCGTGATCGTCGGAGCCCAATGGGGCGACGAAGGCAAAGGTAAGGCCACTGACCTGCTTGGCGGCCGCGTCGACTATGTCGTCAAGCCCAACGGCGGCAACAACGCCGGGCACACCGTCGTCGTAGGCGGTGAGAAGTATGAGCTCAAGCTCCTTCCGGCCGGCATCCTGAGCCCGAACGCGATTCCGATCATCGGCAACGGCTGCGTGGTGAACCTGGAAGCCCTGTTCCAGGAGATCGACGGACTGGAGGCCCGCGGCGCGGACACCTCCAAGCTGCGCGTCTCCGCCAACGCGCACCTCGTGGCGCCCTACCACCAGGTCCTGGACAAGGTCACCGAGCGGTTCCTCGGCAGCCGCGCCATCGGCACCACCGGCCGCGGGATCGGCCCGGCCTACATGGACAAGGTGGCCCGCCTCGGCATCCGCGTCCAGGACGTCTTTGACGCCTCGATCCTGCGCCAGAAGGTAGAGGGTTCGCTGCGCCAGAAGAACGAGCTCCTGGTCAAGGTCTACAACCGCCGGGACATCGAGGTGGACGAGATCGTGGAGTACTTCCTGTCCTTCGCCGAGCGCCTCCGCCCGCTGGTCATCGACAGCACCTACGTCCTGAACACCGCCCTGGACGAGGGCAAGGTGGTCCTCATGGAGGGCGGCCAGGCCACCTTCCTGGACGTTGACCACGGCACCTACCCCTTCGTGACGTCCTCGAACCCGACCGCGGGCGGCGCCTCCGTGGGCTCCGGCATCGGCCCCACCCGGATCTCGCGTTCCATCGGCATCATCAAGGCCTACACCACCCGCGTGGGCGCAGGGCCGTTCCCGACGGAACTGTTCGATGAGATGGGCATGTACCTGCAGAAGACCGGCGGCGAGTTCGGCGTCAACACCGGCCGTCCCCGCCGCTGCGGCTGGTACGACGCCGTGCTGGCACGCCACGCCTCCCGCGTCAACGGCTTCACGGACTACTTCGTCACCAAGCTGGACGTGCTGACGGGCATCGAACAGATCCCGGTCTGCGTGGCCTACGACGTCGACGGCGTGCGGCACGACGAAATGCCCATGACCCAGACCGAGTTCCACCACGCCAAGCCGATCTTCGAATACTTCGAAGGCTGGACCGAGGACATCACCGGCGCCCGTACCCTGGAGGACCTGCCGGAGAACGCCCGGAACTACGTCCTGGCCCTGGAAAAGCTCTCCGGCACGCGGTTCTCCGCGATCGGCGTCGGCCCGGACCGCGACCAGACGATCGTGGTCAACGACCTCATCAACGACTGACACTGGCCGGCACCGACTGACGTGTCACCAACCGGCGTACGACGGCGGCGGGTCGCCCTTGCAGGGGCGGGCCGCCGCCGTCGCGGTTAAGGCCGCAGCCGTCGCAGTTAAGGCAGCAGTCACGCCTGGCGCAGGCGGGACCACAACGGTCCTAAGCGGGGTCTTCCGCGGATGTGAACCGCAGCGAGAGCCAGTTCTCCCGGCACGCCCTGGCGGCCGCCTCGGCGTCGCCAAGGCGGGCGAGCCGGATGATTTCAGCGTGCTGAGCCACCGATTCCCGGGCGGCAAAGGAGCCGAAACGCATCCGCTCCACCCGGCGCAGGACGGGGGTGGTTTGTTCCAGGAGTTCCCGGAGCACCGGGTTGCCGCTGACCGTGACAAAGACGGCGTGGAAATCGTCATCGGCCCGCAGTGCCGACTCGACCTCCGCCGCCTGCAGGGCCTGTTCGAAGCGCGCGTTGGCCCCGGCCATGGCGGCGAGGTGCTCCTCCGCCAGGAGCGGGACCGCCAGGCGTGCGGCCAGCTCGTGCAGTCCCGCCACCACCTGCTGCGTGCTGAGCGTCGACGCCGGGTCGCAGGGGGCCACGATGGTCGCCTTGCCCGGCAGCGCAACCACCAGGCCGGCGCGTTCCAGCCGCAGCAGCGCCTCGCGGATGGGTGTCCGGCTCACGCCGAGCCACGCTTCCAGTTCGGCGTCCTTCAGCCGTTCGCCGGGCTCGAAGGTGCCGTCGACGATCGCGTTACGGATCGATTCAAAGACGTTGTCCCGCAGCAGCGGCCGCTTGTGGACTCCGGCGAGCGAGGGTACGGGCATGCAACATATCGTATATCCCTCTTGCCCTTCCGGAGCCCGTATCCGACAATGCAATATATTGCATATTTGCTGTGACCGTTTCCCACCGCGAGCGAAGGACCGACGATGGCCATCACCGATTTCGAACGCTACCCCCTGACGTTTGGCCCGAGCCCCATCCATCCGCTGCCGCGGCTCAGCGCACACCTGGGCGGGGCGCAGATCTGGGCGAAACGCGAGGACGTCAACAGCGGCCTCGCGTTTGGCGGCAACAAGACGCGCAAGCTGGAGTACTTCGTCCCGGAGGCCTTGGCCCAGGGTGCGGACACCCTCGTCTCGATTGGCGGCTACCAGTCCAACCACACCCGCCAGGTCGCGGCGGTGGCCGCGAAGCTCGGTCTCAAAGCACGCCTGGTCCAGGAAAACTGGGTCGACTGGCCCGATCCGTTGTCCGACCGGGTAGGCAACATCCTGCTCTCGCGGATCATGGGCGCCGACGTGCGGCTGGACAGTGCGGGCTTCGACATCGGCATCCGCAGCAGCTGGGAAACCGCCATCGAAGAGGTCAAGGCCGCCGGCGGCAAGCCCTACGCGATCCCGGCCGGCGGGTCAGACCACAGGCTGGGCGGTCTGGGCTTCGCCAACTGGGCCTACGAGGTGGAAGAGCAGGAGCGCGAGCTCGGCATCTTTTTCGACACGATTGTCGTCTGCACCGTCACGGGCTCCACCCACGCCGGGATGATCGCAGGTTTTGCCGGCCAGGACAAACCGCGCCGCGTGATCGGCATCGACGCGTCGGCAACCCTGGCGAAGACCCGTGACCAGGTGGAACGCATCGCCCGGAACACCGCCGAGCTGATCGGCCTGGGCAGGGAACTCCGGGACGAGGAAATCAACGTCATGGAGGGCTGGGCCGGGGACCTCTATGGGATTCCCGTCGATTCCACCCTGGAGGCCATCCGCCTGGGCGCCTCGCTCGAGGCCATGATCACCGACCCCGTCTACGAGGGCAAGTCCCTAGCCGGGCTAATCGACCTTGTGAAAAGCCGGGAAATTCCGGCCGGCAGCAATGTCCTCTACGCCCACCTCGGCGGCCAGGTCGCCCTGAATGCCTACAGCGGGCTCTTCCGGTCCTGACGCGGCGTCGTCGTTAAGCTCCTGCGGCGACGGGTTCCCTGGCGGGGGCCCACCGTCGTCGTTAAGCCCCTGCAGCGCCGGCTCAAAAAAGAAATCAAGAAATTTCCGATTGGTGCGTAACCTTTCGGGCCCGCCCAGCGATTACTCCTTTGTAAGCGCCGCCGGAGTCTTGGACCCCCCACCAGACACCGGCTGGCCTTCCACCGTAAGTGCCGGCCGGCGCCTGCCCCCATGGGCGCCGGCCAGCCTTTTCTGGCGAGAGCGGGCTGTCAACTGCCCCCATGAGGCCTCAGCCCGCCTTCAAACCAAAAAAACAAAGGATGTACGTCTGTAATGAAGAGTGTTAGCAAGACCACCAAGATCGCTGTCGGCGCCGCCATTCTGGCAGTCGGAGGTTTCTCCGGCATCGGACTGGCCAATGCCGCTCAGATGTCCGGCACCGAGCAGGCTGAAGTGAGCCACGCTACGCCCGCCACGCCGGCTGTCCCGGCCACGCCTACGCTCCCGGCAAAGCCGGCCGTCCCCGCAGTTCCGGCCGCGCCGTCGACTGACGGCAAGGCCAAGGGCGACGCCGAAGCCGACGTGGACGGCACCGAGGGTGCCGTCGACGGTTCCGCCGACGCAAAGGACGGAGCCACCGTCAAGGGCGACGCCAGCGTCAAGGGTGCTGCCGGCGAGGCACGCGCCAACGCCAACATCCACGCCGCAGTTCCGGCCACCCCGGCGACACCGGCCGTCCCCGGTGCCAAGGGCGTTCCGGCAACCCCCGCTATTCCGGCAACCCCGGCTGTTCCGGCCCAGCCGTCGGTCGAGCTGCCCCAGCACGACAAGTAAATTTCGGCTGTTTAGCCTGGACCCGGCACGGGTCTGAAAGCAAGGAGGTAGCCCTCACTTTGGAGGGCTCCGGGGTGCGGCCGCTAGACTTGCGGGGGCCGCACCCCAGCAGTAACGGAAGGACAGCCTCTTGGCACAGCAGCTAAGCGATGACGAATTGTCAGCCGCCTTAGCTGGTGACCCTTCAGGTTTCAGCGCGGTGTACGCGGTTATTTCCCCGGCCGTGCTGGGCTACTTCCGGGCCCGGGGCGTGGACGACGCCGAGGCCCTGACCCAGGATGTGTTCGTAGACGTCCTGCCAAAGCTGGCCGGCGTCAGCGGCGGTCACGCAGGTCTGAGGACCTTCATTTTCTCCGTCGCCCACGCGCGGCTGGTCGACTACAGGAGGCGGGCAGAACGCACTCCGCATTTGGCCGAATACGATCCCCTGAACGACGCCCGGTACTCGGCATCCGCCGAGGACGAAGCGCTCGGATCCCTGGGCGGTATCTCGGACACCCTCGCGAGGCTCAATGAGGAGCAGCGCGAAGTTCTGGTCCTGCGGATCGTCGCGGACCTTTCCATCGAACAGGTGGCCGGCATCATGGACAAGACGCCGGGTGCCATCAAGCAGCTTCAGCGCCGCGGGCTCAGTGCCCTGCGCGAACTCGTAACCGAAAAGGACCACGCAGCATCATGACCGGCACCCGCGACCCCCAGCAGGATGGCACCATCCAGGCGATGCTGGGCGATTCCGGCCTCGAATCCGCGGCCGAGCTTCGGAGCGCGCTGGAACAGCTCCGCGCCGTGGTCCCGGATGCCGCTCCCGCGCCCCGCGCCGACCTCGCGGCCCTGCTCGCGGCCGGAGCAACCGGTCTTGCCGCCGCCCCTGACACAGCCACGACGACGGCGCTGCCCACCGTCGTGTCCGCGAAGAATGATGCCGATGAATCGCTGCCGGCCGGGGTCACCAGCCTGGCCGAGCGCCGCGGCCGGAAGCGCCGGCTGGCAATCGTCGGTGGCGCCGTCGTGGGTGCCATGACCCTTGGTGCCGGCGCCGTGGCGGCATCCAGCGAGGACTTCCGGCACAGCGTCAGCCACACCGTCGGGGTCATCTTCCAGACTCCGGGCCACGGCGGCGCACCGGCCCCCGAGCATGTCCAGCCCTCGCCGTCCACCATCCCCGCCCTTCCCGCGCCTGTCGCCACGCCGGGTCACGGCGCGCCCGGCACGCCCGGTGCTGACCCGTCCGGAGCATCGACGCCCAGCAGCTCCAGCGCCCCGGGCGCCCCGGCGGCCGGACACGCGCCCCCCGCCACGCCGCCCGCCGTCGGCCGCGACGGCATCCTGCCGACCCCCGGGCAGCGGCCCGGAGCGCCGGGGCTGCCCGGATCACCCGACCTTCCGGGCGGCGGCGGAAACGCAGGCAAGGATCTGCCGCGCGTTCCGGGCCACATCACGCCAACCCTGCCGGGCGTCGTTCCGACCAAGGCGCCCGGCCAGCCATAAGCCGCCCTTAAAGCACTTTGTTAACCCGGTTGCGCTATCACTTAGGGCTGTTCTGAGCGCTCAGAACGACCCAAAGTGATAGCGCAACGGGTTGGTTGGCGGGGGGGTGGTTCGCGGCGGCTCGAGTTGGGCTGTTCCTGCTGTTTAGGCCAGGACCTGCCGCTTCGAAGAGATGACGCCGGTGTCGAATCCGGCAAGGTGCAGGCCGCCGTGGAACCGGGCATGCTCAATCTTCACGCAGCGGTCCATCACGACGTCGAGTCCGGCGGCCTCGGCCTCCTTGGCAACGTCCTCGTGCCAGGAGCCCAGTTGCAGCCAGAGGGTCTTGGCGCCGGCGGCAATGGCCTCGTCCAGGACGCCGGGCAAGTCGCCGTGCTTGCGGAACACGTCCACAATGTCCGGGCTTTCCGGCAGGTCCGCGAGCGACGGATACGTCGGCTGACCCAGGATTTCCTTCACCACCGGGTTCACGAAATAGACCTTGTACCGGGTGGAGGACTGCAGATAGGTGGCCACGAAATAGCTCGCGCGCGAGGGCTTGTCCGATGCGCCCACAATCGCGATCGACTTCGCCTGCCGCAGCAGGTTCAGGCGCTCCGGCGCCGAGGGGCCGGTCCAGGTCCGTTCTTCAACACTCATCAGTTCGCTCCGATCGTGCAGGCTTCAGCCTCTGCGGATGCATCCGGGGCTGCTGCTTCCGAGGCGGCGTCCAGTGCCTGGTCCAGGTCCCAGAGGATGTCATCGATGTCCTCGAGGCCCACGGAGATGCGGACCAGGTCCTCGGGGACACCTGCCGCCTCGAGCTGTTCGGGGCTCAGTTGCTGGTGGGTGGTGGACCCGGGGTGGATGACCAGGGTCCGGGAGTCGCCCACATTGGCCAGGTGTGAGGCCAGCTGCAGGGACTCGATGAACTTCTGCCCGGCGGCCCGGCCGCCCTTGACGCCGAAGGAGAACACCGAGCCCGGACCCAGCGGCAGGTACTTCTGCGCCCGCTCGAAGTGCGGGTGCGAGGGCAGGCCGGAGAAGTTCACGTAGGCCACGCGCTCGTCCGCTTCGAGCCATTCGGCCACGGCCTGGGCGTTCTTCAGGTGCTCGTCGAGGCGCTGGGGGAGCGTCTCCACGCCCTGCAGCAGCTGGAACGCCGACTGTGGGGACAGTGCGGGTCCGATGTCGCGCAGCTGTTCGCAGCGCAGCTTGGTGAGGAACCCGTACTCGCCGAAGTTCCCCCACCAGGAGACGTTGCCGTAGGAGGCCACGGGCTCGGTCATGGTCGGGAAGTTGCCGTTGCCCCAGTCGAAGCGGCCGCTTTCGACGATCACGCCGCCGAGGGTGGTGCCGTGGCCGCCGAGGAATTTGGTGGCCGAGTGGATCACGATGTCCGCCCCGTGCTCGATCGGCCGCACGAGGTAGGGCGTGCTCAGGGTGGCGTCGACGACGAGCGGGACGCCGGCGTCGTGCGCCACCTTGGCGAGGGCCGCAAGGTCCTGGACCTCCGAGGACGGGTTGGCCACCACCTCCACGAAGATCGCCTTCGTGTTTTCCCGGACTGCGGCGGCGTAGTCCGCCGGGTCGGTGCCGGCGACGAATGTGGTGTCCACGCCGAAGCGGCGCAGCGTGACGTCCAGCTGGGTCACCGTGCCGCCGTAGAGCTGGGAGGCGGCCACGATGTGGTCCCCGGCCTGGGTCAGCGCGGCAAAGGTGATGAACTCCGCCGCCATGCCCGACGACGTCGCCACGGCGCCGATTCCGCCCTCCAGGGAGGCGATGCGCTCCTCGAACGCGGCCACGGTGGGGTTGCCGATCCGGGAATAGATGTTGCCGTATTTCTGCAGCGCGAAGAGGTTCGCGGCGTCCTGGGTGTCCTTGAACACGAAGGAGGTGGTCTGGTAGATCGGCACGGCGCGGGCGCCGTGCTCGGCGTCGGGGGTGCCGCCGGCGTGCAGCGCGCGGGTGCGGAATCCGAACTTGCGGTCAGCCATTACGCGTTCACCAGCTTGCTGGTAGTGCCGGCGTTTGCCGCCGGGGTCCGGGACAGGTCCAGTTCGGTGCCGTTCTTGCGGGCGAGGTCGGCCTCGAGTTCGCGGACGATCGGCAGGATGTCCTGGCCGAACGCGGCGACTTCCTCCTGGAAGTGGAGGTAGCCGGTCAGGAACAGGTTCACGCCGATCTTCTTGTACTCCACGATCCGCTCGGCGATCTGTTCCGGGGTGCCGATCAGCTGGGTCTTGAAGCCGTCGTTGTACTGGACCAGGTCCTCGAAGCTCGAGTCGGCCCACATGCCCTTGCCGTCCTTGGTGGCCGCCCCGGCTTCCTGGACGGCGGCGCGGAACCCCTCGACGGCGGGCTTGTGCGCCTTCTCGACGATCTCGCGGAGCGTGTCGCGGGCTTCCTTCTCGGAATCCCGGGCGATCACGAAGCCGTTGAGGCCGAACTTGGGGGAGGGGAGGGCACCTTCCGTGCCGCGACCGGCGGCACCTGACGCCGCCACGACGCCGGCGATGTTCTCCTTGAACCCGTCGAGGTCCTTGCCGTTGGAGAAGTACCAGTCAGCCACCCGGCCGGCGGTGGCCTGCGCGGCCGTGGAGTTGCCGCCGAAGAAGATCTCCGGGTGCGCCCGGCCCGGCACGTCCACCGGTGCCGGGTTCAGGGTGAAGTCGGTGATGTTGTAGTACTTGCCGGACTGGCTGTAGTCCTGCTCGGTCCAGAGCCCGCGGAGGACCTTGATGAATTCCTCGGTGCGGACGTAGCGCTCGTCGTGTTCGAGCCATTCGAGGCCGAAGTTGGTGAATTCGTCCTTGAGCCAGCCGGAGACGATGTTCACGGCGGCGCGGCCGTTGGAGATGTGGTCCGCGGTGATGATGTACTTCGCCAGCACGCCGGGGTGCCACATGCCCGGATGGACGGCGGAGATCACCTTGAGGCGCTCGGTGGCGGCCAGCAGCGCCAGGCTGAACGAGGTGGCCTCGTGCTGTTTGTCCGCGCCGTAGGAGGCGGCGTACCGGGTCTGGGTCAGGGCGTATTCGAAGCCGGAGTTCTCCGCGATCCTGGCCAGCTTCTTGTTGTATTCGAAGTCCCAGCCGGTGCGCTGTTCGATGGTGGATACCACCAGGCCGCCGGAGACGTTGGGGACCCAGTAGGCGAACTTGAGCGGTTCGGAAAGACGGGCGACGTTGCTGATCTCAGTCATGGGTGTTCCTTTACTTCCGGGTGGGGCTTGCTGGTGCCAGGATTTCCGCGGCGCGGTCGCGCAGCACATCCTGGATGCCCGCGATGGATGGTTCGTTCTGCAGCGAGGTGGTGTCGCCGAGCGTTGTGCCTTCGAACAGCTGGGTCAGCAGCCGGCGCATGATCTTGCCGCTGCGGGTTTTCGGCACGTCGGGAACGACGACGACGTCCCGCGGCTTGGCGATCGGCCCGATCTGCTTCGCGACGTGCGCCTTCAGCACACCCTGGATGTCGGGGGTGGCCGCCGAATCCTTCAGCACCACGAACGCGACGATCGCGTGGCCGGTCTTTGGGTCCGCGACCGGGCAGACGCCGGCCTCCACCACGTCCGGGTGGGTGACGAGCGCCGATTCGACCTCGATGGTGGAGAGCAGGTGTCCGGAGACGTTGAGGGTGTCGTCCACCCGCCCGAGGATCCAGATGTCGCCGTCGTCGTCATACTTGGCGCCGTCACCGGCGAGGAACCAGCCCTGCTCGGCGTATTGGCGCCAGTACGAATCGAAGTAGCGGCGCGGGTTGCCCCAGACCGTCCGGGCGATCGCCGGGCCGGGGGAGTCCACCACGATGAAACCCTGGACGCCGGGCGGCACCGTGTTGCCGGCGTCGTCCACGATGCGCGTGCTGACGCCGGGCAGCGGGCGGGCCGCGCAGCCGGGCTTGAACGCGGCGTCCGTCGGTGCCGGGGAGAGGATGGTGGCGCCGGTTTCGGACTGCCACCACGTGTCCACCACGGGGGCGGTGCCGGCGCCGATGTTGGTCCGGAACCAGCGCCAGGCCTCGGGGTTGATGGCCTCGCCTACCGTGCCGAGAAGACGGATAGAGGAGAGGTCGTACGTGTCCGGGACGCCGTCCGGGAACCAGCCCATGAGGGAGCGGACCAGGGTGGGCGCGGTGTAATACTGCGTGACCGCGTAGCGTTCGATGATCTCAAAGTGCCGGCCCGGGTGCGGGGTGTTGGGCGTGCCCTCGAAGATGACCTGCGTGGCGCCGTTGGAGAGCGGGCCGTAGAGCTCATAGGTGTGCGCGGTGACCCAGGCGAGGTCGGCCGTGCACCAGTGCACGTCCTTCTCCCGCAGCGCGGGGTCGGGGTTGCTGAACAGGTGCTCGAAGCTCCATGACGCCTGTGTGAGGTAGCCGCCGGAGGTGTGGACCAGCCCCTTGGGCTTGCCGGTGGTGCCGGAGGTGTACATGATGAACAGCGGCGTCTCGGCGTCGAACGCCTCGGCTTCGTGAGTCTCGGAGGCGGTGCCGACGGCGTCGTGCCACCACACATCGCGGCCGGCGGTCATCGGGACGGTGTCCAGCTCGTCCGCGGGAGTGGTCCGGTTGACCACCAGGACGTGTTCGATGGCGTTGTCGCCGGAGACGGCGGCGTCCGCGTTGTCCTTGACCGGTACGGCGGTGCCGCGGCGGAACTGGCCGTCGGTGGTGACCAGGAGCTTGGCGCCGGTGTCCTCCACCCGGAACTTCAGGGCCTCGGCGGAGAATCCGCCGAAGACCAGGGAATGGATGGCACCGATCCGGGCCACTGCGAGGGTGATGATCACGGTTTCGGGGATGACGGGGAGGTAGATGACCACCCGGTCGCCCTTGGTGATGCCGAGATCCAGGAGGGCATTTGCGGCTTTGGAGACCTCGCGCTGGAGTCCGGCGTAGGTGACGGCACGGCGGTCGCCGGGCTCGCCCTCAAAGTGCAGGGCCACCTTGTCTCCGCGCCCCGCCGCTACGTGGCGGTCGACGCAGTTGTAGGCGACATTGAGCCTGCCCCCTTCGAACCAGGTGATCTGCGGTCCGGTGCCGGCCTCGACGTCGGCCGGGACCCGGCGGTGCGCGGTGTGCCAGGGCTTGGTTTGCTCCGTCGCGCCGCCGGGCAGGTCCGCCCAGTCGAGGCGGAGAGCCTGGGTTTCCCAGAACGCAACCGTCTCTGCCTGGACAGTTCCCGCGGTCGCGGCGCCGCCGTGCCGGGGAAGGTGGTTTCCGAAGGTGGTGCTGCGGTGACGCGCCGGCCCATCGGCGGGGACGCCGTGCACTGCGCCGTCCGTGGACTCGTTCAGGGACCATCCCGAAGAGCCGCGAGAGGAGCCGGGCGCGTCACGCAGCCCTGCTTCGTTCGCCGTCGCGTCCGAAGTGGTTTGGGGGAATGCCTCGGACGCAGGCCGGGCAAAGGTGGGCAGAGCGGAAGAATTCTCAGGGGTCATTGCTGCACTCCATCGGTCCTGGCAGTAGCACCCTTGGTTGCTCCGGCTCCCTCGAATTTCACCGAAGGAGGGCGGAGCGGTGGCGTGGGAATGGTCGTCCCACGTCACCGGGGGGTTGCTGCGGCGTCATCGATCCAGGTCTCTCGGCCGCTCGGGATGGTCACTACCTACTAGAACTTCAGATGCACGATTCCGCAAAATCGGCGTCCGGGAGCGCCGTAATATTCGTTCACCCGGCGTGGGTCCGACCCAAATCATTCATTTATTCGACAATTGCCCGGAAAGGTCGCAGGAGTAAGGTTGATGCATGGCCCATGTTAACGATCCGGCAGTCATTGACCGCCTCATGCGAACCAAAGGCACGTGGGCGGTGGTCGGCCTCACCACCAACGAATGGCGCTCGGCGTATGAGGTCTCCCTCTATGTCCGGGACCGGATGGGCATGACCATCATTCCGGTCAACCTTCCGGGCGACGATGTCCACGGCGAGAAGGGGTACCGTTCCCTGTCTGACATCCCGGCGGAGAAGCACCCGATCGACGTCGTGGACTGCTTCGTCAACTCCCACAGGGTGGGCGCAGTCATAGACGAGGCCATCGCAGTAGGCGCCAAGGCCGTCTGGCTGCAGCTGGGCGTCTTCGACGACGCCGCGACGGACCGGGCCAGGGCCGCCGGGCTGGACGTCGTCGTGAACGCGTGCCCCGCCCGCGAAGGCTGGCGCGTGGGCATCTAACGGCCCGGGAATGACGATCAACAGATCGGGAAGAGTCGGTTACAAAATGTGACCGGCTTTTTCTGTATCCGGCCTCCTGCCGTGTGAGATGGACTCGTAACCATCCCGAGCGGCTGAGAGATCTGGCTCCGTGACGCCGCAGCAACCCCCTCCTTTGAGGACGGTGCTACCGCCAGGACCGATGGAGAACCACTGTGTTCTGAGGCTCCCCGGCTTCGCTCAGCGCTGCCCGGAAGCCAGGACCCAGGGCTTTCCTCGGGCGAGCCCGGAGGAAATCATGAACACGCAGACAGCGGCAGCGCCGCGGCCCCGAGCAGGTGGGGGCCTGTGATCGAGATCCAGAACGTCAGCACGTCATTCGGTTCGGCCGCGGGACCTTTCACGGCCGTCGATGACGTCAGCCTGCACATCAGGCGGGGCACCATCCAGGGCATCATCGGGTTCTCCGGCGCCGGCAAATCCACGCTGCTGCGCAACATCAACCTCCTCGAGCGCCCGACGTCGGGCCGCGTCCTGGTGGACGGCGTGGACCTGGTGACCCTGTCCGACGCCGAGCTCCGGACCAAGCGGCATGACATCGGCATGATTTTCCAGCACTTCAATCTCCTCAACAACCTCACAGCCCAGGAAAATGTGGAGCTGTCCCTGAAGTTCGCCGGCGTCGGGAAGGCGGAACGCCGGCGGCGGGCCGCCGAAACCCTGGAAATCGTGGACCTCGCCGACAAAGCGGGAACGTATCCGGCCAAACTCTCCGGGGGCCAGAAACAGCGGGTGGCGATCGCCCGCGCCCTTGCCACCGGGCCCAAAGTGCTGCTCTGTGACGAGCCGACGTCGGCCGTGGATCCCCGGACGACGTCATCGGTCCTGCAATACCTGGCCGACGTCAACGCCGAATTCGGCATCACAATCGTGGTGGTCACCCACGAGATGAATGTCATCAAGGCCATCGCGGACAACGTCGCGGTCATGGAAGAAGGCCGGGTGGTGGAGCAGCTCGACCTCGCCGAACTCCAGCGCCCCGGTTTCCACCCGGCGACGTCGATCGGCCGCTACCTGGTCTCCGATGAGATCCAGCTGGACCGCTCCGGGAGGGGCACCCACACCACAGCCGCGTCGGAGGGCCTGATCAATGTTTGACCGCATCCTGGAAGTCCTGCCCGAAATCGGCGTCGCCATGGGACAGACCCTCACCATGCTGCTGGTGGCCATCCCGCTGGCGGTGCTGCTCGGGACACCGCTGGGTGTCCTGCTCTACACCATCGGTCCCAACGGGCTCAAGCACAGGCCAAAGCTGCACCGGGTCCTGGACGGGCTGGTCAACCTGCTCCGCTCGTTCCCGTTCCTGATCCTGCTGATCGCGATCATTCCCGTGACCAGGTTCATTGTCGGCACGACCATCGGCACGGCCGCCGTCATTGTCCCGCTGACCCTCAACGCCATTCCGTATTTCGCCCGCTTCGTGGAACAGAACCTGAGCCAGCTCGGCGGCGGAGTGGTCGAAGCGGCACGGTCCATGGGCGCCAGCCGGTCCCAGATCGTCCGGGACGTCCTGATTGTGGAGGCGAAGCCCGGACTCGTCAGCTCCATCACCATCATGACCGTCAGCTTCATCTCCTACTCGGCGATGGCCGGACTGGTGGGCGGCGGCGGAATCGGCGACTTCGCCATCCGGTACGGCTATTACCGCTACGAAACGCCGCTCATGATCACCGCCATTGTCCTGATGATCCTGCTGGTCACCATCGTTCAGCTGGGCGGATCCTATGTTGCCCGGCGCCTGGACAAGCGCCTCTGAGCGCCGGCAGCACCCTCGTCCCACCTCCCACAGCGGAAAGCACCCCATGACTTCAACGCCCAGTACCCGTTTCGACGGACCCCGCCCGCGCCTGCTGATCAGCGCCTTCGTGATGAACACGTCCAGCCACATCATGGGCGGCCAGTGGCGGCGCCCGGAAGCCCAGCAGCACCGGTTCAACGAACTCCAGCTCTGGATCGACCTGGCCCGCCAGCTCGAAGGCGCCAAGTTTGACGCGATCTTCTTCGCCGACGTCGTCGGTCTCTACGGCGACTACGACGGCGGGTGGGCATCGCTGCTGAAAAAGGGCCTGCAGGTGCCGTCCAACGACCCCCTCATCCTGCTGTCCGCGCTCGCCACGGGAACGCGGGAGATCGGGCTGGCCGCGACGTCGTCGGTGATTCAAAGCCATCCGTTCCAGTTCGCCCGGCAAATGTCCACGCTGGACCACATCAGCGGCGGCCGCGTGGCCTGGAACATCGTCACCAGCGTGCTGGAAAACGCGCACCGGAACTTCAACGCCACCGAGCTGACCAAGCATGACGAACGCTACGACTGGGCGGACGAATACGTCGAGGCCGCCTACAAATTGTGGGAAGGATCCTGGGAAGACGACGCGCTGCTCCGGGACAAGGCGACCGGGGTCCACGCGGACCCGGAGAAAGTCAGCAAGATCTACCACCGCGGGCCCCGGTACTCGATCGACGGACCCCACCTCGCGGCCCCTTCACCGCAACGCACCCCGGTGCTTTTCCAGGCCGGGAGCTCCGGCCGCGGCCAGCAGTTCTGCGCCGCCAACGCCGAGGCCACCTTCACACTCGCGCCGAGCACCGAGGTGGCCGCGAAGTACACCGCGGCCGTCCGGGAACAGGCCGTTGCCGCCGGCCGCCATCCGGATGACGTGAAGTTCCTCCAGGGCATGCACTTCGTGGTGGGCGGCACCGAAGCCGAGGCGAACCGCAAAGCCGACGAGCTCGAGGACAGCCTGGACATTGAAGCCCTGCTGGCCCACGTGGGCGGCGGGTTCGGCGTCGACCTCGGCGGCCTGCCGCTGGACACCCCGCTCGGGGACCTTGAAACGGAAGGCAGCCAGGGACATCTCACGGCTATCCGCGCCTCCGTCCGCGGCGGCAACCCCACCCTCCGCGACATTGCGCTCTACCGCAGCCGGGCCAACCGGGTGGTGGGAACGCCGGACCAGATTGCCGACCGTCTCGAGCAGTGGCAGGACGCCGGAATCGACGGCATCAACATCATCAACCAGACCATCCCCGGCTCCTACACCGACTTCATCGACGGTGTGCTGCCGGAACTGCGCAGCCGCGGCCTCGCCCAGACCGGCTACGCGCCGGGAACCCTGCGCGAGAAGCTCTTCGGCGCCGGGCCACGGCTCAACGGACGGCACCCCGCCGCGGCCTTCCGGGGAGCCTTCACCGAATTCTCCGCGGCGGCCGAAAACCAGCCCGCCAGCGTTACCGCCCAGTCATAGCCCAGCGCGAACCACCACAAAGGACCAAGACCATGCAGCGTAGAAATTTCCTCAAATATGCCCTCGCCGGTGCCGGTGCTGTCTCCGCCGCGGCACTGACCGGCTGCGGCCTCACCAACCCCGGCGGTGCCGGCGCCAGCGGCGGCAAGACGATCAAGATTATCGTCACCGAGTCCGCCCCGTACCAGGAACCGACCAAGCTGGCCCAGAAGCTGCTCGCGGCCCAGGGCTGGACCCTGGAGCCCACGTACGTCACGGACATCATCCAGCCCAACCTGGCCGTGGCCAACGGCGAATTCGACGCCAACTTCTTCCAGCACAACGCCTACCTGAAGCAGTTCAACCAGGACAAGGGCCTGGAGAACGTGGGACTGTTCTACGTCTACAGCGCCCCGGGCGGCATCTGGTCTGACAAGTACAAGTCCCTGAACGAGCTCCCGGACGGCGCCAAGATCGGCATTCCCGTGGACCCGGCGAACAACGGCCGTGCCCTGTTCATGCTGCGCGACGCCGGCCTGCTGGAGCTGTCTGACGCCACCGTGATCCACACCTCGCAAAAGAACATCACGGCCAACCCGAAGAAGCTGCAGTTCGTGGAAGTGGACCAGCAGTCCCTCGCCAAGACCCTTCCCGATGTCGACGCCGGCTTCCTGGTCGCCCGGATGGCCGCGGATGCCGGGCACAGCAAGGACGACGCGCTGGCCTTCGAAACGGATGCGGACCAGGTCCCGTTCCGGATCGTGGTTGCCGGGCGGAAGGATTTTGCCGGGTCGGAGAAGGCCGCGGCCCTTAAGGCCGCCTTCCAGTCACCGGAGGTCAAGGCCTGGTTTGCCAGCTACCAGAAGGGCATCCTGCCCACCCCCTGGGACCGGGACCCCGCCGCCGACGCCGCCAAGCTCTAGCCCGGCCACCAGCAACCAAGGGAACGCATGTCCTACGCACCAGAGACCACAGCCCCCGCAGCACATTCAGCACCATCAGCGCCGTCGGCCGAAGCCGCCTACGAGAGGCTGGCGCAGCGTTTCCGGCCCGTGTTTGCCCGGATCGCGGAGGACGCGCTGGCCCGCGAGCAGGACAGGGTCCTGCCCTTCGAACAGGTCCGCTGGCTGAACGAGGAAGGCTTCGGCCGGCTGCGGGTGCCCACGGAACACGGGGGCGACGGCATCGGCTTTGAGCCCTTCTTCCGGCTGCTCATCGAACTCGCCGAGGCGGATTCCTCCGTGGCCCACCTCTACCGCTCGCACTTCGCGTTCGTGGAAACCGTCGGCCTGGAATCCGAGGACTTCCGGAACCGCTGGTACCCGAAAGTGGTGGCCGGCGAGATCTTTGGAAACGCCGCCACGGAGAAATCCGGCAATGTCCTCGGCACCACCGGAACCAAGCTGACCCGCCACGGCGGGGACTGGCTCTTGAACGGCAGGAAGTACTACACCACCGGCACCATCTTCGCCGAGTGGATTGCCGTCATGGCCAGCACCGCGGGCGTGGAGGGCCGGCAGTACGCCGTGGTCAGCACCACCCAGCCCGGAGTGGAAATCCTCGACGACTGGGACGGGTTCGGCCAGCAGCTGACCGGCACCGGCACCACGATTTTCCGTGACGCCGTGGTGCCGGACACCAACATCATCCGGCGCTCGGAATCCACCACGCACGAGCCGGCCTTCTTCCAGCTGGTCCTGCTCGCCGTCCTGGCGGGCATCGGCCGGGCGGCAATGGCCGACGCGAGGGCGCTGGTCCGCGACCGCAAGCGCACCTTCAACACCGGCTCCGGCGAACTGTTCCGCCACGACCCGCTGATCCTGCAGCTCATCGGCCAGCTCTCGGCCAAGGTCTTCGCGGCGGAATCCGTGGTGCTGGCCGCCGCCCGGGAGCTCGACGCCGGCGCGGACCAGAACCTGGATCTCACCCCGGAACAACGCTACGTCCGCGGCGAGATCGCGGTGGAAAAGGCGCAGCTTCTGGTGCCCGAACTCGTCCAGTCCGCGGCCCAGCAGCTCTTCGACGTCACCGGGGCGTCCGCCACGTCGAAGTCGAAATCGCTGGACCGGCACTGGCGCAACGCCAGGACCGTTTCCACCCACAACCCCGCCGTGTTCAAGGCCCGCACCGTGGGCGACTACGAAGTCAACGGCACCAGCCCGGAAGGGCTGCACAGCATCGGCGACGCCCGCACCGCCGCGCAGGCAGGGTGAGGCAGGCCGCAGCCGGATAGCCCGCACAGCCGGGCAGGCCGCAGCCCGATAGGCTCGTGCCATGGACGTTGCCACCCTCCGCGAGATCTGCCTGAGCTTCCCCGGTGCGTTTGAGGACTTTCCTTTCGGCCCGGAGACATCGGTTTTCAAGGTGCGGGCGGGGATCGCCGGCGGCACGAGGCAGGACGCCAAGATGTTCGCGGCATCGGCCATGGACCCGGCCGACTGGTCCGTGAGCCTCAAATGCGAGCCGGCCCTTGCCGAACAGCTGCGGGCCATCCACCCGGAAATCACCGGCGCCTGGCATATGAACAAGACGCACTGGAACGGGGTCCGGCTGGACGGATCGTTGCCGGACGGCATGATCCGGGACATGGTGGAGGATTCCTATGACCTGGTGGTCGCCTCGTTCAGCCGGAAGCAGCGGGAACAGCTGGGCTGGGCGGGACTGGCCAGGGGCGAGGACACATGAGCGGTGATCCTGGTGCCGGCGCGCGGGACGGGCTGAACTATCCGGGCATTGGCTCCACTGAGCATGGCCAGGCTCCGGCAGGCTTTCCCTGCCTGGTGTCCCGGGCGTACCTCGGCGACGGCCCGGCACTGTACCGGAGGGTGGCGCAGGGGATTCTGACCTGGCAGCTGCAGAGACGCTCCGGGCTGCGCGTCCGCACCGACTCCGACGCCGTCGTGCCCGGCGCGCGCGTGGTGAGCGGATTCGGCGTCGGACCCTTCCGGATCAACGCGCCCTGCGAGGTGGTGTGGGTGCGCCGGCCGGTGCCCGGCGACGGGCCGCAACGAGCCGGGTTCGGGTACGGCACACTGCCCGGTCATCCCGTGCGGGGCGAGGAGGCCTTCGAAGTGGAGATCGACGCCGTCGGCCGGGTGTTCCTGAAAATCACGGCCTTCAGCCGGCCGGCCAACTGGTTCTACGCGGCCGGCCGCGCCCTCACGGGACGGGCACAAAGGCATGTCACTTCCCGCTACATTGGGAGTGCACACGAACTGGCCGCAGGTGAAAGCTGATCAGGAGCAGATGGATGCTGGAACAGAAAACCCTTGACCAATTGTGGAACTTCGACGACCCCGCCGGGTCCGAAGCCCGGTTCCGGGCGGCGGCCGCAAATGAACGCTACGACGCCGACGAACGCGCCGAACTCACCACCCAGCTGGGCCGGGCCATCGGGCTGCAGGGCCGCTACGAGGAAGCCGACGCCCTGCTGGATGCGGTCGATGCCGACGAGCCCACAGTCGCGGTGCGGGTGCTGCTGGAACGCGGCCGGGTGCTCAATTCCAGCGGCCACCCCGAGATGGCCGTGCCGCTGTTTGAACAGGCGGCCGAACTGGCTGACTACCTGGTCGAGGAATTCCTGGCCGTGGACGCGCTGCACATGCTCGCCATTGCCGACTCCGCCCACGCCGAGACCTGGACCCGGAGCGCCCTGGAGTACGCGTCCACGGTTCACGATGAGCGGACCAAACGGTGGGTGGTTTCGCTGCACAACAACCTCGGCTGGACGCTGCATGACGCCGGCCGGTGCACCGAGGCCATGGTGGAGTTCCAGCTCGCCGAACAGTGGGCCGACCGGATCGGCACCCCGCGGCAGCAGGAACTGGCCCGCGAGGCCATCAAGGCCTGTTGACCCGCCAACTGGCCATGTGACCCGGCATGGTCATTCTGGAAGAATGGAACCTCCGGAAAACCAATGAAAGGCTTCAGCCCATGATCTTCATCGTCGTCAAATTTAAGGTCAAGCCGGACTGGTCGGAGCGCTGGCTGGGACTCGTTAACGATTTCACCCAGGCCACCCGCCAGGAGCCCGGCAACCTGTGGTTCGACTGGTCCCGCAGTGTGGAGGACCCCAATGAATTCGTCCTGGTTGAGGCCTTCAAGGATGACGCCGCCGGGGCCCACGTGAACAGCGCCCACTTCAAGCAGGCTATGGCGGACATGCCTCAGGCGCTGGCCGAGACGCCCCGGATCATCAGCCGGCAGCTCGACGGCGACGGCTGGGACCGGATGGGCGAGCTCACCATCTAACCGGCAATGGATACGCTTATGGCATGTGGATCGGCTGGATTGAATTCGACATCCTTCTGGGCGACGTTCACAGCCTGAAGGAGAAACGTTCCATGGTGCGGCCGCTGCTTGCGGAGCTGAAGCGCCGCTTTGATGTCTCCGTGGCCGAGGTCGGGGACCACGAACAGTACCGGCGCACGCAGTTGGGCGCCGGCCTGGTGGCAGCAGACCGGGCACACGTCGTGGAGGTTCTGACCGCCGTCGAACGCTTCGTGGCGGCCCGGCCCGAACTCGAACTCCTCAGCGCACGGCAACGGGAGCTCCGCAGCGACGATTAAACAACGCGGGGTCACTTAGCGCCCATCCCGAGGGGATTTATGGGCGGTAAGTGACCCCGCGTTGCTTTGAGCGGTGGGGCTTAGCCGAAGTACTTCGGCAGGGTCGCCTCGTGGGCTTCGCGGAGCGCGTCGAGGCTCATGGTCTCGACACCGTTGATCTCCAGCGTGCCGCCCTCGGCGTCCACCACACCGATCCGGACGTGCGCGAAGCCGCGGGCGGTGCACATGTCCGTGAAGCGGATTTCCTCCGAGCGGGGCACAGCGACGACGGCGCGGCCCTGGGTTTCGGAGAACAGCGCCGTGAACAGGTCCACGCCGTCGCGGTCCAGGACGTCCTGCAGGGCGATTCGGGCGCCCACACCGTAACGCAGGGACGACTCCACGAGGGCCGCGGCGAGGCCGCCTTCGGAGAGGTCGTGGGCGGAATCCACCATGCCGTCGCGGGAGGCGTTGATCAGGATCTGTCCCAGTTCGCGCTCGGCGTCGAGGTCAACCTTCGGCGGCAGGCCGCCCAGGTGTCCGCGCATGTTCGACCATTCCGAACCGTCCAGCTCTGCCGCCGTCGTGCCCAGCAGGTAGATGGCCTGGCCGTCTTCCTTCCAGCCCGACGGCGTGCGGCGGGCGACGTCGTCGAACTTGCCCAGCACTGCCACCACGGGGGAGGGGTGGATGGGGGTGGTCCCGGTCTGGTTGTACAGCGAGACGTTGCCGCCGGTGACCGGGATGCCGAGGACCATGCAGGCGTCGGACAGGCCGCAGATGGCTTCGGCGAGCTGCCACATGACGTCGGGGTCCTCGGGGGAGCCGAAGTTCAGGCAGTCGCTGACGGCCATCGGCACGGCACCTGAGGTGGCGACGTTGCGGTAGGCCTCGGCCAGGGCCAGCTGAGCGCCGTGGTACGGGTCCAGGTAGGTGTAGCGGCCGTTGGCGTCGGTGGCCAGGGCCACGCCGAGGCCGGTTTCCTCGTCCACCCGGACCACGCCGGCGTCGTCCGGGAACGCCATGGCGGTGTTGCCGCCGACGTAGCGGTCGTACTGCTTGGTGATCCAGGACTTGTCGCACATGTTCGGGGAGGCGACGAGCTCGGTGATGGCGGCGGCCAGGTCCGCCGGGGCGGAGGGACGGCCGGCGTCCTGCACGGACCCGGTGAAGGAGTCGGCCTGGACGGCGTCCTGCCATTCGGGGCGGGCATACGGTCGGTCGTAGACCGGGCCGTCGTGGGCCACGGTGCGCGGGTCGACGTCGACAATGACCTCGCCTTCCCACGTGATGATGAGGCGGCCGGTGTCGGTCACCTCGCCCAGCCAGGAGTACTCCACCGCCCACTTGTCCATGACCGCTTCAAACGCGGCGATGTTTTCCGGGGTGACCACGGCCATCATGCGTTCCTGCGACTCGGACATCAGTATTTCGCCCGGGGTCAGGGTGGGGTCGCGGAGCAGCACGGAGGTCAGCTCGACTTCCATGCCGCCGTCGCCGTTGGAGGCAAGCTCGGAGGTGGCGCAGGAAATGCCGGCGGCGCCGAGGTCCTGGATGCCCTCCACCAGGGATCCCTTGAACAGCTCGAGGCAGCACTCGATCAGGACCTTCTCGGCGAACGGGTCGCCCACCTGGACCGCGGGGCGCTTGGACGGCTTGGTGTCATCGAAGGACTCCGAGGCCAGCACGGAGGCGCCGCCGATGCCGTCGCCGCCGGTGCGGGCACCGAACAGCACCACCTTGTTGCCCTTGCCGGAGGCGTTCGCGAGGCGGATGTCCTCGTGGCGCATCACGCCGACGGCCAGCGCGTTCACCAGCGGGTTGCCCTGGTACACGGAGTCGAAGACCATTTCGCCGCCGATGTTGGGCAGGCCCAGCGAGTTGCCGTAGCCGCCGATCCCTGCCACGGCGCCGTGCATGACGCGGGCGGTGTCCGGGTGGTCAATGGCGCCGAAGCGCAGCGGATCCATCACCGCTACCGGGCGGGCGCCCATGGAGATGATGTCGCGGACAATGCCGCCGATGCCGGTTGCGGCGCCCTGGTAGGGCTCCACGAACGAAGGCGAGTTGTGGGACTCAATCTTGAACGTCACGGCCCAGCCGTCGCCCAGGTTGGTGACACCGGCGTTTTCGCCGATTCCCACGAGCATGTCCTTCTTCATTTCCTCGGTCACCTTGTCGCCGAACTGGCGCAGGTGGTTCTTCGAGGACTTGTAGGAGCAGTGTTCGCTCCACATCACCGAGTACATGGCCAGTTCCGCGCCGGTGGGGCGGCGGCCCAGGACCTTGACCACCTCGTCGAACTCGTTCTGCTTCAGGCCCAGTTCGGCCCAGGGGAGTTCGGTGTCCGGGGTCTTGGCCGCGTTCTCGACGGTGTCGATGTTGAACTTCCGGGCGGTCTCCGCGGGTGCCGCCACTGCGGGTGTCTCCGTCATTTGTTGTCTCCCACGATCTTGTTCAGGACAGAGGTGAAGAACCCGAGGCCCTCGGTGCCGGAGCCGAGCTCGGGACCGAAGCCGGCCTCCACAGCGTGCTCGGGGTGCGGCATGAGGCCCACCACGTTGCCCGCGGCGTTGGAAATGCCGGCGATGTCGCGCCGAGAGCCGTTCGGGTTGAAGCCGACGTAGCGGAACACAACGCGGCCTTCGGCCTCGAGCGCGTCCAGGGTCTTCTCGTCGGCGATGTACTGGCCGTCCTGGTTCTTCAGCGGCACGGTGATTTCCTGGCCGGCGGCGTAGTCCCCGGTCCAGGCGGTGGTGTTGTTTTCCACGCGCAGGACCTGGTCGCGGCACATGAACTTCAGGTGGTCGTTCTTGATCATGGAACCGGGCAGCAGGTGCGACTCGGTCAGGATCTGGAAGCCGTTGCAGATGCCCAGCACGGGCAGCTTGGCCTCGGAATTGGCGGCGTCGATGATCCTGGACATCAGCGGCGCGAAGCGGGCGATCGCGCCGGCGCGGAGGTAATCGCCGTACGAGAACCCGCCGGGAATCACGACGGCGTCAACGTCACCCAGGGTGGTGCCGGCGTGCCAGAGCTCCACCGGGGTGGCGCCGGCCAGACGGACCGCACGGGCGGCGTCGCGGTCGTCCAGGGTGCCGGGGAAGGTGACGACGCCGATCTTCGCACCGGCGAGCCTGCGAGCACCAGGAGCGTTGGCGGCGACGGCGACGGCCTCGCCGATCAGGGGGAGTTCAGTCATTTCAGGCCTCAACGACCTCGACGTTGACGACGTCCTCGATGACCGGGTTGGACAGCAGGGTCTCCGCGGCGTCGCGGGCCTGGGCCAGGATCTCCTCGGTCACCTCGCCGTCGACCGTGAGTTCAAAGCGCTTGCCCTGGCGGACAGAGCTGAAAGCGGTGAAGCCCAGCCGGGGCAGAGCACCGACGATGGCCTTCCCCTGCGGGTCCAGAATCTCGGGCTTGGGCATGACGTCGACAACGATCCGGGGCATCCGGTAACTCCTGTGCGTGAGCGTTGGGTAAGGGCGCAGCGGAGTGGTGCCGTCTCACGCCGATCCGCTGTGTGTTGGACTGGTGAATACAGCGTGAAAGGGCGCTCCGCGAGCTTGCATGCCCATTCTACCGGCCACCGTGCGTCCGGCCGTATTCGGGCGGGGAGTGTGAACGCGGCCTCCCCGGCAGGTCCTTGAGCTGGGGAGATGGCGTCGCGGGGGCGGCTGCGCCCTATGGTCGGGGCTGCCGCGGGTCAGTAGGATGTGCGCATGGCTGAGAAACCGAAATCCGTGGTGTTGTCTGTTGTGGCCGTCGCAGTGTTCGCCGGGCTGGGCCGGATGGTTCTGCAGAAGATCAAGGCTGACCGTGCGGCGAAGGCGACCAAGGTGGCCGGCCCCCTGGATGAGAAGACCCGCGCATGGATCAGCGACGTGGTCCGGACTCCCCGAAAATAGGCCGGCGGATCACGAGCGGGCCGGCGGCGGGCCCGAAGATCGTAAGTCGTCGCGGCCTCCGGCGCTGAGCCGGCGCATGCTGGCGTAGGCACTGTGCCCGCCGGAGTCCAATTGACGCAGTTCAGCATCCTCGCCATCGCATCGTGTCGTATTGCGTGACAAATTTTAAATACCTCCTTGTGGTCTATGTCATATCTCGCTCTCGGTCTGTACTGTATGAATCGGCTGGTATCCGTGGGGGCGGGCCGGGCGACCGCCCGGTGAGTTCCCGCCAGTCCGTTGGGCCCGGCGTTGGAGTCGGGCCGTTCCTTTACGAAAGGTTCAAACACTCGTGACATCACCAGGAAAGAGCTTCCTTCGAAGCGGGGGACTCCGGAGGGCCGCGGCACTGACCCTGGGCTTGCCGGTTCTTCTGTCCAGCATCGCGATCGCCCCCGCCAATGCGGCCCCGGCGCAAGGCCCGGGCGTAGCCGGCGTCGCACAGAAGAATATCGATCCGAACAACTACAAGGACGGCCGCTACATAGTGGTCATGGCGGAGAAGCCTTCCGCGACTTACGACGGCGGGACGGCCGGCCTGCCGGCCACCAAGCCTGCCTCCGGCAAGAAACTGGATGCCACCAAGGCCGAAGTCAAGCAGTACAAGGCCCACCTGGAACAGAAGCAGGCCCAGGTGGCCGGCCAGCAGGGCGTCAAGATGCAGCGCCAGTTCACCGCAGCCCTCAACGGCTTCAGCGCCAAGCTGACCGCGGACCAGGCCGTGAAACTGGCCCGGGACCCGTCGGTCCTCGTCGTCGCGCCGGACACGGAGAACGCACCCGATTACTCCACCGCCGACTTCCTGAAGCTCAGCGGGCCCAACGGCACGTGGAACACCAAGTTCGGCGGCCAGGACGCGGCCGGCAAGGGCGTCGTGGTCGGCGTCATTGACACCGGCTACACCCCCTCCAGCGCCTACTTTGCCGGCCAGGAGGTCAAGCCCCTCACCGGAAATCCCGTCGTCGGCGTGCCGTACCGCACCCCGGACGGCAAGATCGCGATGCTCAAAGCCGACGGCGAAACCTTCAAGGGCGAATGCCAGGTCGGCACCGACTTCGACGGCACCGCCTGCAACTCCAAGGTCCTGAGCGCCCGCTACTTTGGCGAGGACTTCGCGGCCACTGTCCCGCCGGAAGACTGGGCTCCGGGCGAACGGCTGTCCCCGGTCGACGCCGCCAGCCACGGAACCCACACCGCCAGCACGGCTGCCGGCAACGCCAATGTCGAGGCCATGGTTGACGGCAGGAGCTTCGGGCTGACCAGCGGCATCGCGCCGGCCGCCAAGCTCTCCGTTTACAAGGTCTGCTGGGAAGACAACGATCCCAACTCCGGTGGGTGCTACTCGTCCGCGTCCGTCGAGGCCATCAACAAGGCCATCGAGGACGGCGTGGACGTCCTGAACTACTCCATCTCCGGCGCCACGGATACCACCACCGATCCGGTCTCCCTGGCATTCCTGTCCGCCGCCTCGGCCGGGATCTTCGTCGCGGTCTCCGCCGGCAACTCCGGCCCGACCGCCAGCACCGTCAACCACGGCGCGCCCTGGCTGACCACGGTCGCGGCCACCAGCTTCTCGCAGGAACTGCAGGGCACGGTCGAGTTCTCCGACGGCAGCAAATACCGCGGCGCCAGCATCATGAACGGCCAGGTTTCCAATGCCGGCGTCGTGCTGGCAGCCAACGCAGGAGCCGCCGGGAAAGCCAGCCCGAATCTGTGCGGCCCCGATTCGCTGGACCCGGCCAAAATCACCGGCAAGGTTGTGGTCTGTGACCGCGGCGTCGTGGACCGCGTCGCAAAGAGCGCCGAAGTCAAGCGCGGAGGCGGCGTCGGCATGATCCTCGTGAACCTGTCCGTCTCCTCACTGGACACGGACAAACACTCGGTCCCCACCGTCCACGTGAACCCGCCCGCCACCGAAGCCATCAAGGCCAAGGTCACGGCCAATCCGGCCATCACGGTTTCCCTGGTCAACAAGGACACCACCGGACTGCCCCTCGAGGCGCAGCCGCAGATCGCCGGGTTCTCTTCCCGCGGCCCGCTGCTCGCTGAAGGCTCCGACCTCCTCAAGCCCGACGTCGCGGCGCCCGGCGTGGCCGTGCTGGCCGGCGTTTCGCCGATCGGCACCGGCGGCGACAACTTCGGTTTCCTTTCCGGCACGTCAATGGCCTCCCCGCACGTAGCCGGCTTCGGCGCGCTGATCCTGGCCATGAAGCCCACGTGGTCCCCGGCGGCGGTCAAATCCGCGATGATGACCACCACGAGCGACGTCAAGAACGCCGACGGATCCAAGAACACCGATGTCTTTGCCACCGGCGCAGGCCAGGTGGACCCGGCCCGCGTGCTGGATCCGGGCCTCGTCTACGACGCCAGCGAGGCCGACTACCTGGAGTTCATCCACGGAACCACCAAGGCGCGGGACATGAACCTGCCCTCCTTCGCCCTCGGCAACCTGGCCGGGAAGATCGAGGTCACCCGCACGCTGACCGCCCTGACCCCGGGGGTCTACAAGGCCCAGTTCAACGTTCCCGGCATCAAGGTCAGCGTGACCCCGGCTGTTCTGAACTTCCGCGCCGCCGGCGAGAAGCGCACGTTCAAGGTCTCCTTTGAGAACCAGGGCGCGCCCCTGGGCAAGTTCGCGACCGGTTCGCTGACCTGGCAGGGCGCCAATAAGAATGTGGCGTCGCCGATCGCGGTCCGTCCGCAGTCGGTCGTGGCCTTGTCCGACGTCGCCTTCACCTCCGAGGGTGGCAGCGGTTCCGGTGCCATCAAGGTGGTCTCGGGCACGAACGCGCCGACCAACATGACCCTCGACGGTCTTTCGAAGGCCGACTCCACGGCCGTCGAGCTCGTCCCGGGTCCGTTCACCGGCGGCCCGGATGCCTCCAACGTAGTCAAGGACGTCACAGTCGTGGCCGGCTCCCCGCTGGCCAAGTTCTCGGTCATTTCCGCGGATCCGAAGGCTGACTTCGACATGTACGTCATGACCCCGAACGGTCCGCTGACGGTCGCGACGTCGTCGGCCAGCGAATCGGTGTCCATCCCCAACCCGACCCCGGGTAAGTACACGATCTACGCCAACCTGTACGCCAGCCCGAACAACCAGGCCACCAAGGCCTCGGTCGACGCCGCCGTGCTCGGCAAGGTCGAGGGCAAGGCCTCGCTGAGCCCGAACCCGCTCCGGCTCGCCAACGGCAAGGCCGGCAAGGTCACGCTGAGCTGGGATGGGCTTCAGGTCGGTTCGTACATCGGCCGGGTCACCTTCGCCGGTGCCAGCGATCCCACGTTCGTCTCAGTCCTGGTGACCCCGGCCGGGACCGTCGTGGTCCCGCCGACCTCCGAGGACCAGGATTCCAATGACGGTCCGGGTGACGACGCCGATGGCGACAACTCCCACAAGGACAAGAAGGACAAGGGCAAGAAGGTGAAGGAGGAGCAGGGCAAGATGCAGAACAGCGATCAGTCCTTCGCCCCGAACTACGCCATCTAGGCGACGCCATTTAGGCAGAAGCAGCACCAAAATACGGCATCGGCCGGCGGCTCACACCGCCGGCCGTTGCCGTTTAATCCGCCGGGGGCGGAGCCGGGAGAGCCGAGCGCGCGGGAAAGGTCGGGGCGGACCCGGTCCCGGGCCGGCCGGCGGAGCCGGGAGAGCCCAGGGGCCGCGGGCGTCCGTGCCGTGAAGGCTCAGATTGCCCCGGTGGATCCCGCAACCCCGCCCAGCAGCGGCGCCATCGCCCGCCAGCGGGCGATCTCGCAGCCATCGGTGCGGCTGAACGTGCTGTGGACTTCCCGGCCCAGGAACCAGCCGGTCACCACGGCGACCTGCGGACCCCCGTACTGCTGCGTGCACATCTTCGGCGGCCCCGGCTTTGGAAAGAAGATCGCCTCGCCGTGCTGCGTGACCGCCGCGAGGGCGGCCGCCGAATCCGGCAGCGTGGACGCCGGGGCGACGCTGCCGCCGTCGACCGCCAGTCGGAAGGTGTACTCCGGCGCTTCCGGGGCCTCCGTCAGCCGGACGGTGAGATCGATCTCGTGGTGGCTGTGACGCTCGTGGGTGGCGGTCATTGCTGTCCTTCCGTGTGTTCGGGGGCAGGGCCGGAACCCATCGACTGGAGCAGGGGAGCGAGCTCCTGCAACAGCCGCTGCCGCAGTACTTGTGATTCGGCTGAAAAAGCCCGCTGGTGCTCAACGTACGCAGCTTTGCCCTCGGGTGTCTCGATCCGGATCGCCGGATACCCCCAGTCGGCGAGGTCGTACGGCGACGCCCGCATGTCCATGGCCCGGATCCGCCACGAGAGTTCGAAACAGTCCATGACGAGCTCGCTGGGCAGCAACGGGGACAGCTTGTAGGCCCACTTGTATAGGTCCATGTTGGCGTGCAGGCAGCCCGGCTGCTCCATGGTGCGCTGGTTCTCCCGGCTGGGAACCATGCTGTTCAGCGGAACGGCGTCCGGGGTGTAGAAGCGGAAGGCGTCGAAGTGCGAGCACCGGATCCGGTTCTCCTCCACCACCTCGTCGGTGCGCCCGGACCCCAGCCGCAGCTGCAGGTACTCGTGCCGGAGATCGAACTTGTCCTGCCGGTAGACCATGGCCCACTCGTGCAGCCCGAAGCAGCCGAACTGGGCCGGCCGCGCGGCAGTCCCGGCCAGGATGATCCCTGCGAACTGCAGTGCCTCCCGGCGCTCCCTCAGGAAGGCGTCGACGTCGACCGTCACCGCCGGCGACTCCGCCGGCAGCCCGGCGGCCGCGAGTTCTGCGGCGTCGGCCGCGCGGTAATACTTCCACCCGGTCCGCGCCTCAGCCTCGGGGCCGGAGAGCACGACGCCGGCGCCCGGGTGCCAGCGCAGCAGCTGTCCGGGCTTCTGGGTGTAGTAGGTGAAGAGGAAGTCCTCCACCGGGTGCTTCCGGCCGGCGGAGCGCCGCTCGAGGTAGGGGTCCGCGTAGCGGCGGACATGTTGGACGTGGGCGGTCTGGCGCGGCAGCCATTCTTCCTGCTGGAGGTGCAAGGGCTTAGCTCGCCCCGCCGGATGAGCCCAGAACATCTTTGGCGGCGTTCCAGGCGGCGATTTCACAGCCGTTTGTCAGGCTGAAGCTCGCCTGAACCGCCCTGCCATCCACGACGCCGGTGACTGTGGCCACCTGCGGGCCGCCGTACTGCTGGGTGCAGGTCTGGTTCTTGGCGGGCGGGGCGGGGCTGAGGATGGCCGGGTTGTTCTTGATGGCGATGCACGCGGCGGCGGCGTTGGGGTGCTGGCTTTCGGCCGCCGGAACCCCGTTTTGGCACACCAGCGTGAAGTTGGCCGCGGTGCCGGTTTCGTTCGGCTTGACCATGATGGCGAGTTCGGCGTTGCCCTTGCCCGGTCCGGACGGCAGCGGGACGGCGGAGGGGGACGGTGCCGGCGAGGTCGTCTCCGTCTCCGGCGACGGCGAGCCCGACGGCGCTGTGGGTGACGGGCTGGAGGGGGTGCCCGACGTCGTGCTGGGGGAGGGAGAAGGTGTGGGCCCGCCGTTCGGCGTGCAGGCGGCCAGTCCGGCCACGGCCACCAGGACGGCCGCCAGGACAAGTGCCGGGCGGCCCGATTGCGTGCGCATCAGCAGTCCTCCTCTGTTTTGCCCAGTCTACCGCCGGGGCGCGTCCTCCGGGCCGGGCCGTGTGGCGGCGATCAGGTCCATCATGGTGGCGTGCAGCTGGCCGACCTGTTCACGGGTCAGGCCCAGCCGGGCCATCATGATGCCCGGGACTTCGGTGGCCTGCTCCCGAAGGGCGGCGCCGCGCGGCGTCAGCCGGACATCCAGGGTGCGCTCGTTGCCTTCCATCCGCTGGCGGGTGATGAAGCCGGCCGTCTCGAGCCGGCGCAGCAGCGGCGAGATGGTTGCCGGCTCCTGGGCCAGGGCGTCGCTGATGTCGCGGACCGACCGCGGGCTCGCTTCCCACAGGCACAACATCACGAGGTACTGCGGGTGGGTCAGGCCGAGCCTGTCCAGGACGGGCTTGTAAGCGCCCACGACGCTGCGGGAGGCCACCGTCAGGGCGAAGCAGAGCTGCTGTTCCAGCAGGAGGTCGTCCTGCGCTGCCTGGGCGTCCGGCAGGCCGTTCGTGGCGTGGCCGCCCTGAATTGCTGGGGTTCCTTGGGTCACACCGACTCCTTCGAATGATTAGTGCACTAATGATTAGCGTACACTGGGAGCATTGTCTTGCTCCCAGGAAAGGATAGCCATGGCCAAGGAAAACGCCGTCGAGAGGTTCATGCGGGCCACCGGGAAGTTCCGGGCGGTGTTCGGGCCGGCCAACCGCAGTTCACTCGGCCACGAGATGACCGACCAGAACAGGCGGCTGCTGGCGGCGCGGCAGGCTGAAACTGAACAGTGGGAGACCTTGCACCGGCCCGACGGCAGCACTTATGTGGTGCCCCGAAACCCTGACGACAAATCCCTGCGCTAGGTCCCTTTTAGCGCCACCCCACCCGGGCCATTTCCCGCTGCCGGGCGTAAAATGAGGGCACTGACACACCGCTGTGCAGCATCCTGAACCATCCGGGACGAGGAAAGGGGGTGGGACTAGTGACACGTGCTGTCAGAGCTTTCATGGAAAAGACCGACAAGCTGAGGCTGCTGTTCGGGCCCGCAAATCGAGGCGACACCGCGGCGCCTGTAGTTCACAAGCACGACGACTTCGAGCACGCCTCGGAAGACGACCTGGCAGGTTTCGAAGTCGAGACGGACGACCACGGACACCACTACGCTGTCCGGAAAACGGATCTCGGGAAAGAAGAGGTCTGACGAGGCCCGCTTCGCCGGTTCCGGGTACCGGGGGCGTCCTGGGCGGCCGCGTGGTACGCGGCCGGAAATGTGGGAATTCGGCCGGAAACGTGGGAATTCGGCCGGAGTTGTGGGGAAGCGGCCGACGACGGGCGGAGACGGGGAAGGGAGCGGCAGGTGCCGCTCCCTTCCCCGTCTTTATGCGGTCCGGGGTCCGCCCGGATGCGCAGGTGCGGCTAGCGGCCGGTGCCGCCGTAGACCGTGGCCTCGTCCTCGCTGTCGAGGTCAAAGGCCCTGTGGATGGCGCGGACGGCGTCGTCGAGCAGATCCGCGTGGGTGACCACGGAGATCCGGATCTCCGAGGTGGAGATCATGTTGATGTTGATGCCGGCCTCGGAGAGGGCCGCGAAGAAGCGGGCGGACACACCCGGGTGCGAGCGCATGCCGGCGCCGATCAGCGAAAGCTTGCCGATCTTCTCGTTATATTCGATGCTCTCAAAGCCGATCCGGTCCTGCGCGGCGTGCAGGGCGGCCAGGGCCTCGGCGCCTTCGACGATCGGGAGGGTGAAGGAGATATCGGTCCGGCCCGTGCCGTGGGTGGACACGTTCTGGACGATCATGTCGATGTTCGAGTGGGCGTCCGCGATGACCTGGAAGATCGCCGCTGCCTTGCCGGGGATGTCAGGTACGCCGACAACCGTGACCTTGGCTTCGGACCGATCGTGTGCCACACCGGAGATGATTGGCTGCTCCAAGGCAACTCCCTCTTGAGTCGTGATCTTGTCGTCGGCGCCGGGCAGAACCCAGGTGCCTTCGTTCTGGCTGAATGAGGAACGGACGTGCAGTGGCACCCCAAAGCGGCGGGCGTATTCAACACAGCGCAGGTGCAGAATCTTAGCGCCGGACGCGGCCAGTTCCAGCATTTCCTCGCTGGAGATGCGGTCGATCTTCCGGGCGGACGCGACCACGCGCGGATCGGCCGTGTACACGCCGTCGACGTCGGTGAAGATCTCGCAGACATCGGCGTCGAGCGCCGCGGCGAGGGCCACCGCCGTCGTGTCCGACCCGCCGCGCCCGAGCGTCGTGATCTCGTTCGTCGTGTGGCTCATGCCCTGGAACCCGGCCACGATCGCGATGTGCCCCTTGTCCAGGGCGGTGCGGATGCGGTGCGGGTCGACGTCGATGATCCGGGCCTTGCCGTGGATGCCGTCGGTGATCATGCCGGCCTGGGACCCGGTGAAAGACTGGGCCGAGGCGCCGAACTTGTTGATGGCCATGGCCAGCAGCGCCATGGAGATTCGTTCGCCGGCGGAGAGGAGCATGTCCATTTCGCGGGCGGGCGCGGAATCGGTGACCTGGCCGGCGAGGTCAAGGAGCTCATCGGTGGTGTCGCCCATGGCGGAAACCACCACGACGACCTCGTCGCCGGCGTTTTGGGCATCCACGACCCGCCGGGCGACGCGCTTGATGCCTTCTGCGTCAGCCACCGAGGAACCGCCAAATTTCTTCACGACAAGGTGCTTGGTGGCGGCGGCCGAGACGGGCAACGTCTGCGATCCGGGCTGGACTTCGGTAGTGGGCAAACTCATTCGCGCACCCTCACTGGATCATCGGGGTTCTGGGCCAGGCAACCAAACGGCGCGACGGCGTAACTTCTCACCCCAGTTTATCGCCGTGCCGCCCGCGCCGTTGAATTGTGACCGAATGGCAGACACTCCGGGTTTTGTCTCCACCGGACATGCCCAGTGCTGCGGGCAAGGAGTGGACATGCTCACTGCTGCCGCGGGACATGCTCATTCTTGGCGGGCTGGAGTGGGCATGAGGGCATTGTGTCCATTCCCGGGCAGGGGCGCTGGACATGTCCGCCGGGGCAGGGTGGGGGAGCTCGGGCCAGGAGTGGACATGCTCAGTGCTGCCGCGGGACATGCTCATTCTTGGCGGCCTGGAGCGGGCATGAGGGCATTGTGTCCATTCCCGGGCAGGGGCGCTGGACATGTCCGCCGGGGCAGGGTGGGGGAGCTCGGGCCAGGAGTGGACATGCTCAGTGCTGCCGCGGGACATGCTCATTCTTGGCGGGCAGGAGTGGGCGTGAGGGCATTGTGTCCATTGTTGGGTGCGGGCGCGGGGCATGTCCGCTGGGCGTGGGCGTGGGCGTGGGCGTGGGCGCGGGGCATGTCCGCTAGCCGCGGTCCAGCCGGTAGCGCCAGGACGGGAGCTGCTTTCCCGCTGTGTCCTCCGCGACGGGGAAGAAGCGGTCCTTCCGGAAGCCCAGGCCCTCGAGTAGCCTTCGGGACGGGAGATTGGGCTCGTAGACTCCCGCGAAAATGGTCTCGCTGCCGCGGGCGCCGAAAAGCCAGTCGACCAGGGCGCCGGCGGCCTCCCGGCCGAGACCGAGCCCGTGGTGCTCCGGGTGAAGAACGTAGCCCAGGCTGGCTGAGTCTGCGGGAATCCGGCCGGGCGCCGGGGGTTCCTGCGTGTTCCAGGTCCGGGCGTCGCCAACGACTTCACCGGTGGCCCGGAGCTCGATCGCCCAGCCGAAGTGAAACCACTCGGCCGTGGAGGATGCCGCCGCGGACAGTGTCTGCTCAAGCCGGGCGCTGTTCTGCGCGGGGGTGAGCGGACCATGGGACAGGTACCGCGTGGCCGCCGGATGGGCCCGGAATCGGAGCAGGGCGCCGGCGTCGTCCGCTGTCAACGGACGCAACAGCAACCGCCCGGTGAGGAGCGGCGCCGGGGTGCCGCTGCCGGTGGTTGCCACGAATCCGTCAGCTCAGCTCAGGGCGTTGCGGCGGCCCTCGAAGGCCCTGCCGAGCGTGACTTCGTCGGCGTATTCCAGGTCCCCGCCCACGGGCAGGCCGGACGCCAGCCGGGTGACGGCGATGCCAATCGACTTGAGCATCCGGGCCAGATACGTCGCCGTGGCCTCGCCCTCGAGGTTGGGGTCGGTGGCGATGATGATTTCCTGAATGGCACCGTCGTTGAGCCGGGTCAGCAGCTCACGGATCCGGAGCTGTTCCGGACCGATCCCGGCGATCGGATTAATCGCGCCGCCCAGGACGTGGTACCTGCCGCGGAAGGACCGCGTGCGCTCCACCGCCAGGACGTCCTTGGATTCTTCGACGACGCAGATCACCGTGGGATCCCGGCGCGGGTCGCGGCAGATGTTGCACAGTTCCTGCTCGGTCACGTTCCCGCAAACCGTGCAGAACTTGACCCGTTCCTTCACGGTGGTGATGGCATCGACAAGCCGCTTCATGTCCTGGGGATCAGCCTCGAGGATGTGGAAGGCCAGCCGCTGGGCTGACTTCGGCCCCACTCCGGGAAGGCGTCCGAGCTCGTCGATCAGCTCTTGAACTGCGCCTTCGTACACAATGTCCTCGTTCTTTTGGAGTGGGGCCGGGGCCAGCCGGCAGGGGGTCTGCTAGAAGCGGGGCGGCAGGGGGCTTCCATCCAGGGAGCGCTCCTCCACCAGTTTCCCGCCCAGAATACGCTCGACGGCGGCCCGGCCGAAGACGCCCGATTCCTCGATCGTTTCGTCGTCGGCGCTGGGGATGTCCTGTACGTAGACGGTGGTCGCGGCGGCAGCTCGGGTGGGGGCCTTCGCCCGCCCGGCCTCGGCCTCGGGACTGTTCGACAGCCGCTGGTACAGGCTTTGCCGGCCTGCCGGGGCGGCGGCCTCGGGAACGGCAGTGACCGCAACAGCCTCCGCGACGGCAGCTACGGCAGCGGCGGCCACACGCGGCGCAACAGACTCCGCAACCGCCGGCGCCGGAGCCGGAGCCGCTTCGGCCCGGGCCGGGTGGTCCGAGGCCAGTCCGGACGGCGCGGACACGACACCCGCGTACTCCGGGATCTGTGCCGCCGCCGGCTCGTAGTGCACAGGCTTCGGCTCGGGCTCGGGCGCAGCGGGTTCGACATCCGGGCTCGTGTACCGGCCGAGGTTCGAATCTGTGCCGACCGTCCAGACACCGGGTGACTGCTCGACGGCGCGGGCCCACGCGTCATCCGACGCGTCCGGGTCTGCGCCCGGTGTCCGGGCCGGGGAACCAACGGTTTTGGACGCCGGCGCGGCAGGGGACTTGCGGGCCGGAGCAGTAGCGGCAGCCGCGGGCTCGGGGCGGCGCGGCGTGGCTACGGGCGAGGGGTCCCAATCCATTGGTGGTTCCTCGTCCAGCGGAGGGGCGTCCTCGTCCCGGGGCGGTCCCCAGTCGTCATCGGCGTCGGCGTAGGACCCGGAAGGCTCCGAAGGGCCGTCCGATTCGGCTGCTGGCTCGGCTGCGCGGACCGGCGCCTGGGCTGCGGGGGCGGGTGACTGCGGTTCCGCTGCCGGCGCGGCGGCACGGACCTGAGCCGGGGCCGCGGGGGCCGGAGTGGGTTGCGCCGAAGGCATTGAGGCGGCGGGAACGTGCGCCGGGGCCACCCGCGAGGGGACGGCTTCAGCGGCATCGTTGGCCGGAGATGGGGCCTGCTGGGGAGCCGGGCTCAGGCCCCAGGCGACGTCGGCCGATGTCGCCTGGCTTGCGGACGATGCCGGGGTCTCCGGGCTAGCCGGCGGCGCTTTTGGGTTTGGCTCAGAGCTCGCTGGGCTGTTGCTGCTGCCGGCCACGGCCCGGATCTGGCAATCGATGCCGATGGTCTTGTGGATCGCCTGCCGGAGGTTCTCGGCGTGGTCGGCCCGGCCGAAGGCGCCCGCCAGCCCGGCGGTGGTGAACGCGAGGGTCAGGACGTGGTCTTCGAAGTGGCCGACCTGGGCGTTGGGTTCCACCAGCGCCCAGGTGCTGCGTTTGATCTTGGTGAGCGTTTGCAGGATCTCGGGCCAGGCGCGGCGCAAAACCTCCACGTCGGCTCCGGGTCCGGCGGCGGAGCCGGGAGCGGGGCTGGGAACAGCGGCAGGCGCCCGGCCGGGCTCGGCCGGCTCGGGACGCGCGGGGACGGAGGGTGCTGGGGTAGATGCCGCCGGGGCAGACGGTGCAGGGGCGGACGGTGCAGGGGCGGATGGGGCAACCGTTGGGGCAGTCGCCGACGCGGGCAGGGACGGAGGCGCGGCGGCGGGACCTGCGGCGGGGGCGGGCCGGCTGGCCGCCGCGGGTTCGTCCACAGGCCAGTCGCTGGTGCTGACCCGTGGTGCCGTCAGCGGTTCTCGGATGGGTTCGTCCTGCCGGGCGGGCGCGGAGACTGTGGCCGGCGGCTGCTCGCCCTGACGCGGGGCGGAGGGGGTGGTGGTCGTGGCAGCCGGCGCGGCGTGCGAAGGTGCGGCGGGCACGTGCGCTGCCGGCAACTGTGGCGCGGCTGCCTGCTCCGTGCGTGCAGGGGGAACGGTGGCAGGTGCGGGGGCGCTGGCGAGGGGAGCCCCGACGTCGTTCCCGGCGTAGTTCAACCGCCGCTCGACGCGGTCGATCCGGGCCGCAATGCCGCGCTCGGTCTGCTCGGAGCTGGGCAGCAGGATGCGGGCGCACAGCAGTTCCAGGTGCAGGCGCGGAGAGGTGGCCCCGGTCATGTCCGTGAGCGCGGTATTGGTCACGTCAGCGGCGCGGGAGAGCTCGGCCGCCCCGAGGTTGTGCGCCTGGTTCTGTAGCCGGGCGATCTGGTCCGCCGGCATGCCGCGGAGGATGGACTGGGCGCTTTCGGGCATGGCCTGGACGATGATGAGGTCGCGGAAGCGTTCCAGCAGGTCCTCGACGAAGCGCCGGGGATCGTGCCCGGTCTGGATGACGCGGTCCACAGCGCGGAACACCGTGGCGGCATCCGACGCCGCGACGGCTTCGACGACGTCATCGAGCAGGGAGGCGTGCGTGTAGCCCAGGAGGGCGACCGCGAGTTCGTAGTCCAGTCCGTTTGGTCCGGCGCCGGCCATGAGCTGGTCGAGCACGGAGAGGGAGTCGCGGACCGAACCGCCGCCCGCGCGGATGACGAGCGAGAGCACCCCGGGTGCCACGGGGACGTTCTCCTGGGTGCAGAGCAGCTCCAGATACGCCATGAGAGGCTCCGGCGGCACCAAGCGGAAAGGGTAGTGGTGCGTGCGGGAACGGATGGTGCCGATGACCTTGTCCGGCTCCGTGGTGGCGAAGATGAACTTGATGTGTTCCGGCGGTTCTTCGACGATCTTGAGCAGGGCGTTGAACCCGGCCGACGTGACCATGTGGGCTTCGTCGATGATGAAGATCTTGTAGCGGTCCCGGACGGGGGCGTAGGTGGCCCGTTCCCGGAGGTCGCGGGCGTCGTCCACACCGCCGTGGCTGGCGGCGTCGATCTCGATGACGTCCAGGGAGCCGGAGCCGCCGCGGGCGAGTTCCACGCAGCTGGGGCACTTGCCGCAGGGAGTGTCCGTGGGGCCCTCGGCGCAGTTCAGGCAGCGGGCCAGGATGCGGGCGGAGGTGGTTTTGCCACAGCCGCGGGGGCCCGAAAAGAGATAGGCGTGGTTGACGCGGTTCTTGCGCAGGGCCGTCATGAGAGGCTCGGTGACGTGCTCCTGCCCGATAACGTCCGCGAACGAATCGGGGCGGTATCGACGGTAGAGGGCGGTAGTAACAGTCACAGATAAACCCTACCAATCGGCACAGACATAAAAGACCCCTCATGCACCCGCCAGAGCCCGTTTACCCTTGCTACCTTCCGGTCCTGGGGGAGTTCAACAGGATGACGCCACATGAGGGGCCGTCAGCAAGTTTACCTGACGATTGGGTGTGCCCCGAATTGGCCCGGTTTGGCCCTTGATCCTCGATGGGGCATGCCCATTCTTCGCGTTAGGGGCGGGCCGCAGGAGTGGGCGCGGTGGGGCTATGTCCAGCGGTCGGGCGGGCCGTGGGGCATGTCCAAGTGGCGGGAGTGGGCAGTGTGGGGCATGCCCATTCTTGGCGGGAAGGAGTGGGTTATTTGGGACTGTGTCCAGCGGTCGGGCGGGCTGTGGGGCATGTCCAGTCGCGGGAGTGGGCAGTGTGGGGCATGCCCATTCTTGGCGGGAAGGAGTGGGCTATTTGGGGCTATGTCCAGCTCTCAAGCGGGCCGCGGGGCATGTCCCGCGGAGGAGCCGCAGGCCGGGGCGGGGAGGCTCAATTGGGCGAAGCCGGAAAGTTCAGGTATTCTAGTATCTGCTTTTGATTCAGAAGCAACTGGAGAATTCGCCTAGCGGCCTATGGCGCACGCCTGGAACGCGTGTTGGGTTAACGCCCTCGGGGGTTCAAATCCCCCATTCTCCGCGGTTGGCCCCGGTCCTCGGACCGGGGCCTTTTTGCGTCTACGGGCCTTTCGCGTCTCGGGCATTTCTATCCTCGTGAGCTTCTCGTGAGGTTCTGGCCAAGACTGCGTCCTCCGGCAGTACCGGCACCGATTCATCCGCCAAGTCGGCTCGGACGCCCAGCCGCCTGTGCCCCAGCCCCCTGTGCCCCAGCCGCCTGTGCCCCAGCCCCCTGTGCCCCAGCCGCCTGTGCCCCAGCCCCCCGTGCCCCAGCCGCACTGCGCCCCCGGCCCGCCCCGAACCAGCAAGCCGCCGCCGCCGCCCGCCGGCCCAGACTCAGGCCCGGTATCCCAGCCGGCGCAGCCGGGCCCGGGCAGCTTGCTCGCTCGGGCCCATCCGGCCGAGGGCCACATGCACCACGCCGAGCGTGACCCGGGTGGCCAGGGTTACCGGCAGCGGTATCGGGCCCAGCCGCGCGGTCCGCAGACCCAGGAGCTCGCGGTACTTAGGTTCAAGACTGACGACTGCGGCCGCGAACAGCACCCGGTAGCCAAGCCTGAGCGCGGGGTGCAGGGGCGGGTCGCGAATGAACGCCACCGTTTCGGTGACCCGTTCGTCACAGCGGAGCTCGCCGGCGTCGTACCAGCGGTCCAACTGCTGCCGCATTTCCGCTTCGCTCAGCGGCGGTGCCTCGACGCCCATCAGCCGGCCGGCCTGGGCCCACTCACGGACGTAGGCATCAGGTCCGCCAGGAATTGGCCGCCCCCACAGCTTGTGGGCAGAGAGGAAGGCGTCTGTAAAGGCAATGTGAACCCACCGGAGCAGCTCGGGATCGTTGGCCGCGTAACTGCGCCTGATGCCGTGGCCATCCACAAATTCTCCCCGCACCGTCCGGTGCAGCCGAAGAACCCAGTCCGACGCCGCCGTCGCCGTATCCGTGGAGCCATACGTCACGGTGAAGATCCAGCGGATCGTGCCAGCCAGCCGGCCCAGCGGGTCTTCGCGGAAACGGGAGTGATCGTGGACTCCGGCCAACGCGCCGGGATGGAGCGCCTGCATCAGCAGTGCCCGGATGCCCGCCACGATGGTTGGCATGTCCCCGTGCACGGCCCAGACGGCCGAGCCGGGCAAGTGGTAACCGGCGTCGTCCCCCTCGGCCAGGCCCGGCACCCACTCGGGCACCGAATCGCGCGTCCCCGTGAACGTCTGTTTGAGTTCCGCCTGCCATTCCCTGAGGACATTTCGCATCCTTCATTCTTACCCGTCCCGGCGGCGTGCGGCACCTGCAATTGTGCGGAGAACTACTGGGGCGCCGCTGGCAAGCTACTGGGGACATTCGCGGATCTCCGATTGGTCCCGCAAAAGGAACACGCTGACGGTTCACAGACCCGGCCGTCTGTGGTCACATAGGGAGGTAAGTCCGTGAAGATTGGGGTCTGGCGGACATATTGCGGGAGTCATTTCGTGGGAAAACACTGGGGAAACTCATCGAGTGAGCAGTCAGCGAGGGCGCGGACCATTGCCGTGCGCTGCGTGTCCGGAGGCCTGTGCCTGTCCTTGGCCGTGCTGGCATTCGGCGGCTTTCAGGGACTGAGCGCCTTTGCGACCTACGGCGCGCCCACCGCCGTCCCGACGGCGGCCATGCCTGCCTCCGGCGACGTGGGACCGGAGGCCCTGGACCCGCTGGCCCACTCCGCCGCGACCGCGCCAGCAGGGACTCCCGGCGCCGGCGCTGTCACCGCCGATGCCCAGGCGCTCGTGGCCTTTAGCCGGAGCACGGTGGACACGGCCACCCGGGCAGGGGTGCGGGGCGAGCTCAATGTGGCCTCGGCGTCGCTGCACCGGCCCGCGGTGGGTTTCCTCATGGCCCCCCTTGAATCACTGGTGCCTTCGTCCCCGTTCGGGCTGCGCACCAGCCCCCTGACGGGATTCGCGGGCGAATTCCACTGGGGCCAGGACTTCGCGGCCCCCTGCGGCACCCGGGTCTACTCCGCCGACGCCGGTGTGGTGCGGGCCGTCGGGTGGCACCCGTGGGGCGGCGGAAACCGGGTGGAAATCGACCACGGCAACGGTCTCATCACCACGTACAACCATCTGGAGGCGATCGCGGTCAAGAAGGGCGACTCCGTGCGGGTGGGGGAAATTATTGCCCGGGTAGGTACCACCGGATCCTCTACCGGCTGCCATCTTCACTTCGAAACCATCCTCAATGGCTCCCACACTGATCCGCGCGATTGGACATTTCTCCCCATCAAGCAGGTGGATCAACTCGGCCCGATCGACATGACCAGTTACGCACCCGACGCCGGTAAGGCAACCAACGCGGGGATTGGCTGGGCGATTCCTGTCCGGGAGGACCTGACCCATGTGGTGGGCGACGGCGTTCAGGAGCAGCCTGCCGCGGTGGCCGCCAAGCCGTCGGGGAGTGCCTCGCCTGCGGCTACTGAAGCCGCCGCCGACAAACCGTCCCCAACGCCTTCAGCCACCTCTAAGCCGACACCCACGGGCACTGCTTCCGCGACCCCGACGCCCACCGGCACTGCCACCCCTAAGCCGACACCCACCGGCACCGCTTCCGCGACCCCGACGCCGACCGGCACTGCCACGACGACCGCGCCTGCCGCGCCCACCCCAACCCCGTCGGCAACTGCGACCCCGACGCCGTCGGCGACCGCCACCCCGACGCCGTCGGCGACCGCCACCCCGACGCCGGCGCCAACCCAGACGGGAACAGCCTCAGCCAAGCCATCAGCACCGTTATCGGTCCCGCCGCCGGTGGCACCGCCGTCCTCCGCGCCCGCGTCAGTCTCCGCAACGGCGACGGAGGCTGCCGCCAAGACGGCCACCCCGGTGCCGGCCCCGCTCACTGTGGAGCCGGACCCGGTCACCGCGCCGGCCGATACGCCGAAGCCACGGGCGGTCACGCAGTCGGCCACTACGGCCGTGACAACAGAACCCTCAGCGACGCCCGGCGGCTAGCCCCCGCCGCGCCGCAGGGCGTTGTTCCGGCGTCATGTCCGGGAGGCACACCCATACCCGCAGGCCCCGGTGCCGAATAATGGAGTGACCAGTTCAGATTCCCTGCTCCGGACCATCGACATCGCAAGGACGCGCCCCATGACAGCTCTGCACTCCATTCCCCTGACCCTCATCGACGGGACCGAGACCGATTTTGGCCGATTCAAGGGCGAGGTGGTTCTGGTGGTCAACGTGGCGTCCCAGTGCGGTTTCACGCCCCAGTACGCTGGACTCGAGGCGCTGCACAACAAGTTCCGGGGCCAGGGCTTCCAGGTCCTCGGCGTCCCCTGCAACCAGTTCGCCGGGCAGGAGCCCGGCGGCGAGGCCGAGATTGCCGAGTTCTGCGAGCGCAATTTCGGGGTGACCTTCCCGCTGACGGTCAAGGCCAACGTCCGGGGAAAGAACCAGCACCCGCTCTACGCCGAGCTCACCAAATTCAAGACGGGAATCCTGCCCGGCCTGGTGAAGTGGAACTTCGAGAAGTTCCTCGTGAACCGCGACGGCGAGGTCATCGCCCGCTTTGCGCCCACCGTTGAGCCGGACGCGCCGGAGATCATCGAGGCTGTTCAGTCCGCCCTCGACTGACCCGACCTGCCCCGGGGTCCAGAGGAACTCAGCCCTATCCCTAAGCATGCTTAGCGCCTAGACTGGCCGGACCCTCCAACATTCCGGGCTTCCCCGCGGCGCAAGCAACTCTGGCAGCCGTCGGCAGTATGGCCGGGTGTTCCTGTGGAGGGCGCATCAAAGAACTTCGTGAATCACACCAGGGCGCCCACCACGGGGCCCGTGAAAGCAGGAGGAAATAGATGACAGGGAACAAAGCCGTTGCCTACAAGGGGCCTGGCAAGGTCGAACTGATCGACATTGACTACCCCACCTTCGAACTCAAGGACGGCCCGGGGGTCAACCCCGCCAACGTGGGCCGGCAGGTGCGCCACGGCGTAATCCTCAAAACCGTGGCCACGAATATTTGCGGTTCGGACCAGCACATGGTCCGGGGGCGCACCACGGCTCCCGCCGACCTGGTGCTCGGGCACGAGATCACCGGAGAAGTGGTGGAAGTAGGTCCGGATGTTGAATTCATCAAAGTGGGGGACATCTGTTCCGTCCCGTTCAATATCGCCTGCGGGCGCTGCCGGAACTGCAAGGAACGCAAGACGGGCATCTGCCTGAACGTCAACCCCGACCGCCCGGGCAGCGCCTATGGCTATGTGGACATGGGCGGCTGGGTAGGCGGCCAGGCCAACTACGTCCTGGTCCCGTATGCCGATTGGAACCTGTTGAAGTTCCCGGACAAAGACCAGGCCCTCGAAAAGATGATGGACCTGACGATGCTCTCGGACATCTTCCCGACCGGATTCCATGGTGCGGTCACCGCAGGCGTCGGCGTCGGTTCCACCGTCTACGTGGCAGGCGCAGGGCCCGTGGGCCTGGCCGCGGCGACCAGTGCCCAGCTCCTGGGTGCCGCCGTCGTGATTGTGGGTGACATGAACGCGGACCGCCTGGCGCAGGCGCGCAGCTTCGGCTGCGAGACCATCGACCTGAGCAAGGGCGGCCCGGCCGAGCAGATTGAGCAACTCCTGGGCGTCCCGGAAGTCGATTGCGGCGTGGATGCCGTGGGATTTGAGGCCAAGGGGCACGGGGCCGGAGCCCACGAGGCCCCCGCCACCGTCCTGAACTCGCTGATGGAGGTAACGGCCGCCGGCGGTGCCCTGGGCATCCCCGGGCTCTACGTCACCGGGGACCCGGGCGGCGTGGACGAGGCCGCGAAGAAGGGTTCGCTCTCGCTCAGCCTCGGAACGGGCTGGGCAAAGTCACTCAGCTTCACCACGGGACAGTGTCCGGTCATGAAGTACAACCGGCAGCTGATGATGGCCATCCTGCATGACAGGGTGCACATCGCCAAGAACGTCAACGCGAAGGCGATTACCCTGGAGGACGCGCCGAAGGGCTACGCGGAATTCGACGCCGGCGCGGCGACGAAGTTCGTGCTTAACCCGAACGGCTACCTGAGCTAGCGCAAACCGTGAACCCGGCGGCACTGTCCGTCCCGCCCCGAAGCCCCGGGGTTTCGGGAGTGCCGCCGGGCTTCACAGCCCCGTATATGCCGGAAAGGGCATGTGAGGGCACGCCACCTGTTAACGCTTATTTTTCCAATATGCCTGTCCCAGTTTTTACATTGTTTGCCCAATGTCTGGTTGGATAGTTCTTACTGAGAGGGACCCTGGAAGCACCGCTTCCACCCAACCAAGAAGGCAGCAATGGAGCGCATCGAGGCCGAACACCCCCGGCCACGTCATTTCCTACTTCACCTGAGCGACCCCCACCTGCTGGGGGGTCCGCAACCCTTGCACGGCGTCGTGGACAGCGAAGCCCTGCTCAGGCAACTCTTCGAGGAGGTCCACGCCTCCGGAGCCCGCCCCGAAGCCGTAATCTTCACGGGCGACCTGGCTGACCTGGGCGAACCCGAGGCGTATGCCAAGCTCCGCGCCATCGTGGATCCGGCGTGCGAGGCCCTGGGGGCCAAGGTCATCTGGGCGATGGGCAACCACGACGACCGGGCGAATTTCCGGGCCGGGCTCCTGGACCAAGCCGACAATGACGCGCCCGTGGACCACAGCTACTTCGTCAACGGGCTGCGCATCATCACCCTCGACACCTCCGTGCCCGGCTTCCACCATGGTGAATTGAGCCACGACCAGCTGGACTGGCTCGCTGCTGAACTGGCCACCCCGGCCCCGGACGGGACCATCCTTGCCCTGCACCACCCGCCGGTACCGTCCGTGCTGGACCTTGCCGTGCTCGTGGAGCTCCGGGGCCAGCCGGCGCTCGCCGGCGTCCTGCGCAACTCCGATGTCCGCGCCATCCTGGGCGGCCACCTGCACTACTCGACCACCGCAACGTTCGCGGGCATCCCTGTGTCCGTGGCTTCAGCCACCTGCTACACGCAGGATCTGAACGTCCCGGTCGGCGGCACCCGAGGCCGCGACGGCGGGCAGGCGTTCAACCTGGTCCACGTCTACGAACACACGATCGTGCACTCCGTGGTGCTGCTCGGCGACACCCCGGCGGTGGGGGAGCTGGTCTCGCCGGAGGAAGTCCAGCGCCGGCTCGCGGCCGCAGGGATCCATATCCCTGGGAAGGCCAAGCTCGAGGCCCCGTCCCGGACGTCGGCGCACCGCAGGTACACCACCCTGAACTGATTCACTCCCCGGCCGACGCGGCGCCCGTTTTGGTCACGGTCCGTTACTTCTCCCAGGGCGCCTTGATGGGGTAGTACTTCTCCAGGAAGTCCGTGACCAGTTCGGCCCGCTCTTCCGCCGGGACCTCGGGGAAGCTGCCGTCGTTGAGGCAGAAGAAGTCCATGTTCCGCTTGGCCAGGAGCTTGGGCAGGTAGTTCAGGCCGGCCCGCGCCGTGGTGTCCACATACCTCACCTTGGCAGCTGTCTGGGTCACGGCCCGGCCCGTGAGCAGCGCGTAGTAGTGGTAGAACGAGTTGGTCACGGAGATGTTGTCCGCTGCCCGGAAGGTACTCGCGGCGGTCTTGGCAAACTCGGCCGGGAACTCCTGCTCCATCTGCTCGACCACGCTGCGCCGCAACGGGGCCGCCGTGTGCTCCAGGTGCCGGGTGGTGATGCGGCCGAAGCGGTTCCAGAGCAGCTTGCGGTTCACGCGGGCGGCGTTCTCAAAGCCGCTGCGTTCGGCGTCGTTGTCGCCCAGGCCGATCCGGGTCTCGGCCTCGATGAACTTCGTGATGCCGCCCGGGGTGAAGAACATGTCCGGGCCCACGGCGCGGCCGAAGAACATGTCGTCGTTCGAATACAGGAAGTGCTCTGAGAGCCCCTCGATGTGGTGCAGCTGACACTCCACGGCCTGCGAATTGTGCGTGGGCAGAACTGACGTGTCGGCGAAAAACTCTTCGCTCCGGACGATCGTCACACTCGGGTGGTCGGCCAGCCATGACGGCGCGGGGGAGTCCGTGGCGATGAAGATCCGGCGGATCCACGGCGCAAACATGTACACCGAGCGCAGGGCGTACTTGAGCTCATCGATCTGGCGGAAGCGGGCCTCGTGGTCATCGCCCTCGCCCACCACCACGCCGGCCATGCGGGCGCGGCGGGCCGCGATGTACTCGGGGGAGCTGCCGTCAACCCATGAGAAGACCAGGTCGACGTCGAAGCTGATGTCGCTGGCGTGGTCCGCGAACATGTTCTCGATGGTGGGCCACGTGTGGCCGTAGCGTTCCACCGTGCCGCGCACGGCATCCTGGGCCAGCATGGTGCGGCGCGTCAGGGAGTTCTCGATCGGCAGGATCAGCTGATCGCCTTCGAAGCTCCACAGCTCCAGCTGGACGCCGGCGGAAGCCCCGAATTCAAAACCGCCTTCGGGCTCGACCCTGGGCCGGTAAAGCCGGAAGATCCGGGCCTGGCGGTTCGGCGACAGCTCGCCGTCGGCCACCAGCACGGACGACTTCTTCTTTGCATCCACGCTCATGGAATACATCGGCTCGTCGCGGCACGCCTCCACGAGGGCGTCGCGGAGTTCCTTGCGGTCTTTCCAGTCGACGGCGACCACAGGGCGGTGGTTGTTGCCGCGGACCAGCAGGTAGCCGATACCGGCGCCGGCCAGGACCGAACGCAGGAACATCAGGTCCTCGACCATGGCCTGGTACGGCGTGCGGTTTTCGTTGATCAGCGCATAGCGGCCGCGGTGGCGGACAACATCGGAGCGGGTCCGGAATCTGGCGACTGCGGCCGCCGACGTGACCTCGGCGTGGGCGTCCACAGATGCCTGGCTGCCATAGTAAATCTCGTCTTGGATCGCTGCTTCGGTAATGTCTGAGCTCCCGCTTCTTTGAGTGCGTTGGTGTCTACTTGCATGATAACGCGGGCCTCAAAATTGCCGCGGAAAACCGGCCGCCGCGCGGCGTGCGTGACGACGAAATGTGACGGACCGTAAACGGTGAAGAGTAACGGCGGAGCGGGGCCTCAGCCGGTGACGACGGCCAGCCAATGGTGCAGGAAGGCGGCACCGGCGTCGTCGTGGATCACGTCTTCGCCGAGCCCCAGATCGGCGGCGGTGAGGACATCGTAGGGTTTGACCGGGATGCCGTCCGCGGGCCGGACGTCGACGTGCTTCACGGCGTGGTCGTTGTGGTGCAGCCAGTCGGCCATGGCGTAGTCCGTGCGGGAATCGCCCACCGTGCGCCAAGCCTGCGGCGTGATCCCCTGCGCGGCCAGGAACTCCACGGCCCGGCTCGCGCCCAGGTCCTTGCCCAGCCGGACCGATTCGATATCGGTGGAGATGATGGTCGGATCGACGCGGAAGTCGACCTGGTCATCCGAATCGGGGACGTGGTGGTCCAGCCGCACCACGCCGAGCCCGTGCCGGGCCATGAGGCCCATGGCGTCGGCGTCGAAGAGTTCCTGCTCGGCCCGGTAGTCGGGGTTGGGGACGGCAATGTGCTGCTCCACGGAGACCATGGCCCGCTTGGTTTCGTCGTAGAACATGTGGGCGGAGTAGTCCTCGGCCACCAGGCGGCGCACGTCATCGCCGAAGGCCTGCGGAATGGCGAGCTCGTGGTCCACGTGGACCGGGCCGGGGCCTTCCGCGGTGTAGCTGAACCAGACGGCGCCCTTCTCGCAAATGGCGTGGATGAGGGTGCCGGCGGGCATCCCGGCGGCGATCATCGGTTCCATGACCTGCTCGCGGATGAACGCGTCCGACCGGCCGGTGTTGAAGATGACCGGCACGCCGGCGGCGGCCAGGGCCACCAGGTCGGCGATGATGCCGGGCTGCACCTCGCGGGTGACCGGGCTCGCGACCGGACCGTCGACGTCGAGCAGCAGCGCCAGCACGGGAGCCGACGGCGACGGAACAGGGACAGTCTCGGGTGAAGTCATACGGCCATTCTGTCAGCCGCACGGGGCGTTTGGGTGAACCGCGCAGCAGATCGACGGCCCGGCGCTGGATGTGACAGGCGGCAGGCGCTGGTCGTGTCAATGCGTCGTGTGACAAATGGTTACCGTTTGGCCACAACCTCACGCCGCCGGGGGACATTCGTTCCTTCGGGCGTCCAAGTTCCCTAGGCTGGCATGGTGATATTCAAAGCTGTGGGCGAGGGACGCCCGTACCCCGACCATGGTTACACCACGCCCAAGGACTGGGCGGCCCTGCCCCCGCGTCCTGTCCGGCTTGATGAGCTGGTGACCACGAAGCGCACACTGGACCTTGAAGCCCTGCTGGCCGAGGACTCCACGTTTTTCGGCGACCTCTTTCCGCACGTCGTGGAATACCGCGGCGTCCTCTACCTTGAAGACGGCCTGCACCGGGCAGTCCGCACCGCGCTGCACCAGCGCACCGCAATCCACGCGCGGGTCCTCGTGATAAATGGCTAGGAAGCCGCCAGACGTCAGAGTCCTGCACGGGCACCGCGTCATCAGTGGCTCCGAGCTGAGGGCCACGTTCGTGGGGCAGGACGATACGGCAGAGAACCCCCACCGGCTGCGGCGCAGGATCCTGCACGGCGTTGTGCTGGTGATGCTTGTCGGCCTGATCGTGGCCGCGATCGTGGTGGCCCTCGCCATCATGAACGGCCAGATCAAGATCCCCGGGGCGGAGCGGAGCAAGGCGGCAGTGTCGGTGTGCCCGGCGGCCACCTACGACTACGCGCCGCCGGAGAAGGTCCACGTCAATATCTACAACTCCACGAGCCGGCCGGGCCTGGCCCGGAGCGTGGCCGACCAGCTTGCCGCCCGGAAGTTCCTGGTGGGTGCCGTGGGGAACACGACGTCGAGCTACCGCGGCGTGGCGCTGGTGGTCTCCGGTGCCGCCGGCCAGTCGGCCGCCTTCAGCGTCCAGCGCCACGTGCCCGGCTCGGACTATGTCCAGGACGGCCGCGCTGACCCGAGCGTGGACGTGATCATTACCGGCGACTTCAAGGAACTGGCCAAGCCGGAACTCGTGGACCAGACGCCGGGCCAGCTCAGCTGCCCCCGCGAGAACCGGCGCATCGTGGATGAGGCCACGCTGCCCGCCGTACCCACGGCGACGCCCGGCACGGGCTAAGGCACGGCCTGCCAGCCTTCCAGCCTTCCCGGCGCCGCGGCCTAGCGGATGGTGCGGACCGGCCGGCCGGCGTCGTCAAACCTCGCCCCGGCCCCCAGCTGGACAAACCGCACCGTCCGGGCGAGCCGTGCCTCGGCCCCGGCGTCCTGGCCCGCCCCGTCGCCCCGCGCAGCGCTTGAGGAGAGCGTGCCGTGGATGAGCTGGGCCAGCTGGGCAATGTCCGACTCGGGCAGGTACCCCTGGGCCATGCCGTCGCGCAGGATGCCCCGCAGGAGCACGCTGAGCTCACCCACGTGGTCGGCAAGTTTGGCAAACGACGACGGCGAGAGCACCGCCGCCATGGCCGGGCCCGGCGGCAGGTGGCGCCGGCTCAGGTCCTCCACCTGGGCGCGGACGTAGACGGCCAGGCGCTCCACCGGGTTCTCCAGCGCATCGAGGGATTCGCGCAGATCGAGCAGGAACCGCTCGGTTTCATCCAGGGCGTAGGCGATGAGGAGCTCTTCGATATCCGCGTAGTAGTTGTAGACGGCGGTCCGGCCGATCTGGGCATGGCGCGCGACGTCCGTCATGGTCAGGCCGGGGAGCCCGTGGGTGAAGAGGAGTTCCCCGAATGCGGTCAGGATGCGACGCTGGGTCTCGGCACGTTGGGCGGCGTTGCTCGCGGCCGAAATCCTAGGCATACGCACACTTTAGCGCGATCTGTCACCAAAGCAGCCGGGCGGCGGACTGTGACACGGCCGGGCTACGAACATCGACCGGTTCTGAGGGGCCACACCTGTATCCACCGCCTCAACTGGGGGTGTCTGATAGACACTGCCACCGCCCGTCCGGGCTGCGTAGCGTGGTGGATGTGGACAGAAAAGACGAAATCCGGGACTTCCTGATCTCGCGCCGGGCGAAGATCACCCCGGATCAGGCCGGGCTCCCCAACTATGGCGAACTGCGCCGCGTTCCGGGGCTGCGTCGGGAGGAAGTGGCACAGCTGGCCGGGGTAAGCACGGACTATTACACGCGGCTGGAACGCGGCAGCATCCGCGGCGTCTCGGACTCGGTCCTCGACGCTGTGGCCTCCGCCCTTCAGCTGGATGAGGCAGAGCGGACACATCTGATGGACTTGGCCAGGACGGCCAACACGCCGTCCTCCCGGAGGCCGGCGCGCCGGCCACCGCAGCAGAGGGTCCGTCCCGGAGTATTGCGTTTGCTGGACGGGATGACCGGAGCGGTCGCCCTGGTGCAGAACGGACGCTCGGACGTGCTGGCCGCCAACTCCTTGGGGCGCGCGCTGTACGGGCCGGTGTTCGAGTCCACAGCAGCCGCTGGTCCGGAGGCTCCGGGCCAGCTGCCGAACCAGGCCCGGTACCTCTTCCTCGATCCGGGGGCAGGGGACTTCTACCCCGATTGGTCCGCAATCGCTGCCACCACGGTGGCGATGCTCCGATCGGAAGCGGGACGGAATCCCCATGACCGCGCATTGAACGAACTGGTCGGCGAGCTGACCACACGCAGCGGGCACTTCGCCGCCTTGTGGGCCGGCCATGACGTAAGGATCCACACCACGGGAACCAAGCGCTTCCACCATCCGGTCGCCGGCGACGTGTCGCTGCAGTTCGAGACGCTCGACCTTCCCGGCGATGAGGGACAAACCCTGTACACCTTCACTGCAGAGCCGGGGTCCGCATCCGAAAACGCGCTGGCGTTCCTTGCCAGCTGGGCGGCATCGCCCCCGGCGAAAACCGCAACCAGCGACCCTTCCATCCCGGATCTGCGCTCCCACGCGCGGCCCGGAACACCCAACCCAGGAAAGACAGAACATGACTGAGCACAACGACGCCAAGACCGGACAGAAAGTCTGGTTCATCACCGGGGCAGGCCGCGGTATGGGCATTGACATCGCCAAGGCCGCCCTGGCCGCCGGCCACGCAGTCGTCGCCACCGGCCGAAACCCCGACAAGGTCGCCCAGGCCGTCGGCGAGAACGAGAACCTGCTGGCCGTAAAACTCGACGTCACCAACCCCGCCGACGCCACCGCCGCCATCGCCGCCGCCGTGGACCGGTTCGGCCGGATCGACGTGCTCGTAAACAATGCCGGCAACTTCTACGCCGGGTTCTTCGAGGAAATCACCCCGGAGGACTTCCGGGCCCAAATCGAAACCACCATGTTCGGACCCATAAACGTCACCCGCGCGGCCCTGCCCGTCCTGCGGGCCCAGCGCTCGGGCCTGCTGGTCACGATCTCCTCCACCGCCGGCATCGCCGGCGGGGAGTTCCTTTCTGCTTACGCCGCCTCGAAGTTCGGTGTGGAGGGCTGGGCCGAATCCCTGGCCCCCGAAGTCGCGCCGTTCGGAATCCGCACCATGATCGTTGAGCCGGGATTCTTCCGCACCGAGCTCCTCACCCCGGAATCCACCAGCTACGCGGCATCCACTATCGGGGACTATTCCGAGCGGGCCGAGCAGACAGTCACCGCGTGGAAAGGCATGAACGGCCTTCAGGGCGGGGACCCGGCCAAGCTCGCCGTCGCCCTCATTCAACTGGCGGAGCTGGATGAACCGCCGCTGCGCTTCGCCGCGGGAGCGGACGCTGTTGGAGTCTTTGAGGCCCGGGCCAAGGAACTCCAGGTCCAGGCCGACGCCCACCGCGAGCTCTCCAGCAACCTGGCCCACGACGACGCCTGACACCGACGCCTGACACCGAGGCAAACGGATGACGTCGGGAGCCTCCCGCCGTCGTCCACCTAGTCTCGACATACCCGCCGGACGCCAATGGCTACCGGCCGCCCCAAAACCCTCGCCACGCTGTGGGCCATGCCCACATTCCAGGCCGGGAAACCACACCCAAAGGAAATACACCATGAAGAACGCACGCCTCGGAAGCCTGGAAGTCTCCCGCATCGGACTCGGCGCCATGACCATGGCCGGCACCTACACCAGCGAGGGCGCCCTGGATAACGCGGAGTCGATCCGGACGATCCACCGCGCCCTTGACCTCGGGGTCACCCACATCGACACCGCGGAGATCTACGGGCCGTTCCTGAGCGAGGAGATCGTCGGCCAAGCCGTCAAGGGACGCCGCGATCAGGTCAGGATTGCAACGAAGTTCGGCCTGGTCTCCCATTCCGGCGGCGGCCCCGGCGTGGTCGACAGCAGCGCGGCGAACGTGAGGGCCGCCGTCGAGGGCTCCCTCAAGCGCCTCGGCACCGACCACATCGACCTGTACTACCAGCACCGGATCGACCGGAACACCCCGATCGAGGAGACGGCCGGCGCGGTTGCGGACCTGATCACCGAGGGCAAGGTGCTGCACTTCGGGCTGTCCGAGGCCTCCCCGGAGACCATCCGCCGGGCACACGCCGTGCAGCCGGTCTCGGCCCTGCAGACGGAGTACTCGCTGTGGACCCGGGACGTGGAGGCGGAGATCCTGCCGCTGCTGCGCCACCTCGGAATTGGGTTCGTTCCGTATTCGCCGCTCGGACACGGGCTGCTGACCGGCCAGATCCGCTCCGTCGAGGACTTCGCCGACGACGACTGGCGCAAGACCAACCCCCGGTTCACGGGTGAGAACTTCCGCCGCAACCTCGCGATCGTCGACGAGGTGAAGGCCATCGGCGCCGAGATCGGCGCGACCCCCGCGCAGACCGCCCTCGCGTGGCTGCTGACCCGCGGGATCGACATCGCCCCGATCCCCGGCACCCGCAGGGTCTCCCGGGTCGAGGAAAACACCGCGGCCGACGGCATCGAACTCACCCGTGACCAGCTGGATCGGCTGAACTCGCTCCGGCCCGCCGCGGGGGAACGCCACGACGAGGCCAACATGGCCTCGATCGACAGCTGACAGGAACCCGGCACCAAACAAGGGGCGCGGATGCCCGATCCGCGCCCCTGGCAGCAACTTAGGATTCGACGTCGGCCGCGGCCATTGCCTTGTTCGTGAGGACGGGCATCATCCCCAGCAGGGCGAGCGTCAGCACTCCCATGATGCCGAACATGACCTGCAGGCCCAGCCATTGGGCCAGCAGACCGCCGGCTGCTGCACCAAGCGGCATGGTGCCCCACGCCAGCAGGCGGTAGGCGCTGTTGACTCTGCCCAGCAAGCGGTTGGGAGTAATGCGCTGGCGCAGGGATACGGTGATGACGTTCCAAAGCACGATCAGCATGCCGCCCACGAAGAAGATTGGGCCAAGAACATAGGGGTTGTCGGTCAGGGCGGGCGCACCCACGAACAGCGCGGCCCCGAAGATCGTCAGCATCAGGGACGTGGACCGGCCGAGCCTGGCCTCCACCCGCTCGGACATGAACGAGCCAACGAAGGCGCCGAGAGCGGAGGTGGTCAAGAGCAGGCCGAACCCCACTTCGGACAGCCCCATCTGTGAAGCCGGGCCCACGGCAAACAGCACTAAGACCGCGAAGGCCGCGCTGGATGCGAAGTTGAACACCCCGGTCATCACCGCGAGTGTGCGCAGGATCTTCTGGTTCCAGAGGAACCGCAGCCCCTCAGCAATGTCGAATCGCAGTGTCGTCTTCTGCTCACGTTCTGTGCGAAATGCCCCCGGGACCAGGAGCAGGCCGCCGACGGCCGCAAGCCACAGAGCCGCCGGCACGGCAACGCCCGCAACCAGGCCCATGGCCACCAGCAGCCCGCCCAGCGGGGGACCAATGAACTGGTTGGTGGTGAGCTCGACGGCGTAGAGCCGGCCGTTGGCGCGCGAGAGCTGATCCCTGTGCACCAGCTGGGGCATGATCGACTGCGCGGAGGTGTCGTAGAGCGTCTCAGCCACACCCACCATCAGTGCGACAACGTACAGAGCCCAGACGGAGCCCGCATCCAGCAACACGACGGCGGCCAGCAGGGCCGGCAGCACCGCCCGGCTGAGGTTGGCCCACAACATGAGCTTGCGCCGGTCCAGCCGGTCGGCCAGCGCGCCGGCAGTGAGGGCGAAGAGGAGCCAGGGAAGCGTCGCTGCGACGCTCAGTCCGGCAACCAGCGTGGGTGACTGGGTGAACTGAATGGCCAGCAGCGGCAGCGCGATCTTGAAGACGCCGTCCGCGAGGTTCGAGAGTCCGGACGAGGTCCACAGCTTCCAGTAGGACGCACCCAGCGGCGCACGATGCCGTTCCTTCACCTGCGCGGCGTGACTAGTCATAGGTGGACCATTCCACAGTGATTGAGAAAATTCAAGGTGATTGAATCCAGTACATCGAATTGTAGGATTGGGACATGACGGACGCAGAGCAGTCGAGCGCGGACCAAAAAAGACCCGTCGCGAGCGCCCGGGAAATTAAGGCGTTGGCCCATCCGCTGCGCCTGAGGATCCTGCGCCTGTGCGGGCTCCACGAACTGACCAACAAACAACTCGCCGACCGGCTGGGCCAGGACCCGGGAACGGTGCTTTATCACGTGCGGCAGTTGCTCTCAACGGGGTTCCTTGAACCCGCCGGGGTCCGCACGGGCGAGAGTGGCGCGCTGGAGAAGCCGTATCGTTCCACGGGGCGGTCCTGGAAGCTGGACACCGCACTGAGTGAAGCCGGTCCCGCCGGTCCGCTGGCCCCGCTCGAGGCGTTCCGGGAAGAGCTGACGGAAGCAGGACCGGCCGCGCTCGCCAGCCTCTCACGCTTCGTTCTGCACCTCTCCGAGGAAGATGCTGAGGACCTCACCACGCGCATCCACGCTGTGCTGAGCGAATACACCGACAGTGACCGGCAGCGCTTGGACCAGCCCGCCTACGGCGGCATCTTTGTCCTGCACCGGACGTCAGACTAGGTCGCCGTCCTCCCGGAACGGGATTTGGGTCTTGCGCCGCCTTGGCGGGCTCTATTCGTAGATCGTGGGGATGGCCGGCTCGCCGGGCTGCAGCCTGTCCACCACCCGGGGCAGCTCCGCCATGGAGGCCGTGTGCCGGTCCCGCGCCCGCCCCACCCCGTCCGGGCCGGTCCAGCCGGGCAGGATTTCGCCGTCTTTCATGAACTGCTGCAGGAGGGGGCGCCCGTTTCTTCCGGCGGCCGGCGGGTGGTCCACGCCGAGGACCTCGTGGGTGGCGGTGCCGCGGTCGTCGAGGCGGCGCACGGCGAACTTGCGCCCGCCCATGTTGATCTTGTCCTTCGAGGTCTTCGCCACGGCAGCCAGCTCACCGGAGTCACCGGCCCGGCTCACCAGCTTGTAGACCATCCCGGCCGTTGGCGCCCCGGATCCGGTCACCAGGGACGTGCCGATGCCATAGGAATCGGCCGGGGCGGAGCGGAGCGCGGCGACGGCGAATTCGTCCAGGTCCGAGGTCACCACGATCCTGGTGTGCACGTTGCCGAGGCTGTCCAGGAGTTCCCGGACCCACCGTGCCTGGGCCACGAGGTCTCCGGAGTCCAGCCGGATGGCCCCAAGTTTGTCTCCGGCGAGGTCGACGGCGGTACGGACCGCCAGTTCGACGTCGTACGTGTCCACGAGCAGCGTGGTGCCGGACCCGAGCGAGGCAAGCTGCGCCGCGAAAGCGTCGCGCTCGGAGTCGTGGAGCAGGGTGAAGGAGTGGGCCGCGGTGCCGATGGTCCGCAGGCCGTAACGCCGCCCGGCGGCCAGGTTGGAGGTGCCGGAAAAGCCCGCGATGACAGCCGCGCGGGCCGCCGCGGCGGCCGCTTCCTCGTGGGTGCGGCGGGAGCCCATCTCAATGCAGGGCCTGCCGCCGGCGGCGCTGGTCATCCGGGATGCGGCCGAGGCGATGGCGCTGTCATGGTTCAGCACCGACAGGACGTAGGTCTCCAGGACGCAGGCCTCGGCGAACGTCGATTCGACGATCAGGACGGGGGAGTGCGGGAAGTAGGCTTCACCTTCCGGATAGCCCCAGATGTCGCCGGAGAACCGGAAGGCGGCCAGGTGCTCCAGGGTGTCCTCATGGACCACGCCGGTGGCGGCCAGGAAGGCGACGTCGTCCTCGTTGAAGCTGAAGTTCGCGATTCCCTCGAGGAGCCGGCCGGTGCCGGCCACGATCCCGTACCGGCGCCCGGCCGGCAGTCCCCGGGCGAAGGCCTGGAAGATGGACCGGCGGTGCGCGGCCCCGGAGTGGAGGGCCGCCTGGAACATGGTCAGCTCATAGTGGTCGGTAAACAGGGAGGTCCGGGGTCCGTCCGGTCCGGCCGAAGTGTCCATGATCCACTCTAGGCCGGGCCGCCCGAAGCCGCAGGATGCCGCCCGTGCCGCGACTTCGCCGGAAACGCCCCGAGTCGCCGGAAACTTCCGGCGAATCCGGGAGTTTCCGGCGACTTCGACGATGCCGGGCTCAGACGGGGCAGCCGTCCGGGCCGCAGGCGCCGGATTCCGCGGGGGAATCGGTGGTGGCGTCCGCAGCCTCCGCGCCGGCGCCCACCATGACCAGCGGGTGGCTGTCCTGCCACGCCTGCTCGAGGGCGGCGGTGAAGGTTTCGGCGGGTTGGGCACCGGAGAGTCCGAACTTCCGGTCGATCACGAAGAACGGGACGCCGCTGATGCCCAGGGCGCGGGCCTCGACGATGTCGTTGCGGACGGCGTCGGCGTAGGCCTCGGTGCTGAACAGTTCCGCCAGTTCGCCCGCATCGAGTCCGAGGTCCAGGCCCAGGGCGGTCAGGTAGTCCTGGCTGCCGATGTCCTTGCCATGCTCGAAGTGGTCGCTGAGCAGGCGTTCCTTCGCGGCGTCCTGCTGGCCGTGGGCGGCGGCGAGGTGGATCAGTCGGTGGGCCGTGAAGCTGTTGGCGACCACGACGGCGTCGAACCGGTAGTTCAGCCCCTCGCCCTTGGCCTGGGCCGCGACGTGCTCGAACATCTGCGATACCTGCGCCGGCGCCATGCCCTTGCGCGTGCTCAGGTAGTCCAGTTCGGTGCCGTCGTAGTGCTCCGGGAGCGTGGGGTCCAGCTGGTAGCTGCGCCACTGCACCTCCACGGAATCGCGGTGCGGGAAGGCCGCGAGGGCGGTTTCGAAACGGCGTTTGCCGATGTAGCACCAGGGGCAGGCGACGTCGGACCAGATCTCAATCTTCATGCCCGCAACAACCGCGCCGCCGCCGGGTCCATTCCCCGGCGGCCTGTCGGCTTCGTCACGGCCCCACGGCTAAGGGTCCTCCCGGCTGAGGGCCGGCCGGCGCCCGCGGCCTCACGGCGCGACTGGGCGCTCCATCACGAAGTCGTGCTCCACGGTGGTGCCGAGCTGGAAGGACTTGGTGCCGACCTTGCGGAAGCCGGACTTTTCGTAGAACCGGATGGCCCGGGCGTTCTGGCTGTTCACGCCGAGCCAGAGCCCGCGGGCGCCGGCTTCCGCAGCCGCGCCGATGCTGGCGTGCATCAGTTCGGCCGAGGCGCCGAGTCCGTGGTGCTCGGGATGGACGTAGCACTTGCTGAGCTCGGTGCACTGCAATTCGCTCAGGACCGCGGCTACGTCCGGATCCCGGGTAGGGCCGGCCACCAGCAGGCTGTAACCGCGGAGGTCACCGTCGGCGTCGATCACCAGCACCGTGACCTCCGGATCTGCCAGATAGGCCCGGAAATTGGCCTCGCTCAGGGTATTGGCGAGGTGGGCCGCGATGTCCTCCGGCCGGGACTCCGGCGGGCACGCGAGCGGGAAGGTGACGGCCGCGAGTGCGGCCAGCTTCCCGGCGTCGTCCGCGGTTGCTGTCCGGATCCGGTGCGTCATGGCTAAACCCTAGCCCGCGGCGGGGCCCGGGCATCAACAAGAACTGGCGTGGTTGGGGGCTACATATCAGATGGCGTAGCGGAGGATTCCGACGGCCTCCACATTTTCCGGCATGTCGGATCGGCGCACGGCGAAGACCCGGGCGCCCGAGCCGAGGGCCCGACGGGCGATTTCCTCGACCACGTCCTGTCCGGTGTCACCGTCAAGGGTGAGCGCGCCGTCGTCTCCGACAGCACCTTTGACACTGGCATCCATGTCCACAGCAAGCGTCGCAATGGCGCCGAAGGCGGCGGCCCGCGCCAAGTCGCTGAGGTCGGCGGTGCCGCGGCCGCTGGGGCGACGCTCTTCAAACGTCGTTTGCAGGGCAACAAGATCGGCCGCATAGATCCGGTCAAGTACGCCACGCGCCGCTTCCGCCAATTGGGCCGGGGTCAGTTCATCGGGGTTCCCCTCGATGCCCTCGGACGCGAGGTGGGCGTATCCTGCGAGGTTGCGGTAGATGCTCGCGAGCGGCTCCGTCGCAGCGATCACCAGCGGCAGAGACTGCCCGTTCAACAATGGACGAAGCACGTGGTCGACGGAACGGGCGTACTGGGCTAGCCGTACCTTTCGTCCCTCGTCGCCATGCAGCCGCCCGAAGTGGGAGCGGCCGCCGATCGATTCGAGCCCGACGGCACTGGCTGCACCCTGTGGCATGCCCGGTACCGTGACCTCTTCGGCCGGTCGGTCCGCCGTGACCTCGATGAGCCGTGCCCCGTTCTGGGAGATGGCGAGCACGAGCGCCGCGTTGGGGAAGGTGAGGGCACGGAGCAGCGGTGTGATGGCGAAACGATCGGCCACGCTCACGTGGTCTTCGAGATCGTTGGGCAAACGGAACTCGAGAATCGAAGTCGGCGTCACGAAGATGGCCAGGCTCCGCCCCATCTCAAACCAGAATTCCGGGGATCCCAGCAGCTCGTCGAGAAACGTTTCTATCGCGACGACCGCGTCGTTGCTTCCCGCTTCGCGGAGCTGTGCGACGGCGGAACTGAACAAGGACCGGGCTCTGGACTGATTGTCCTCCGAATGGGCAGGGACGCTGCTCGTCGAAAGATACACGGTGACGCTGTGTGGATCGCGCGCGGCGGCCAGCCGTTCCACGTCGTCCCGGGTCGGCATATCGATGTGCATGGGGGTGCTCCTTTTTGCTATCTCTCGGCTGGGTCGCACGAGGAGGGGGAATGTTCCTGCACCTGCTCGATGCGCAAAGCCGCACCGAGGGGTAAGCAATACCGGATCAGCTCAGCATCGGACCGCTCGGAGTCCCATGTCAACAGTCGGCGGAACTTGCACTCGGGAGGTGTTCGGCGCCTCAAGGAGCACGTCCACGTTGGGGAACGCCAGCTCGCGCTCACCGGTGACGGACGCGATCCAGACCTCGCAGCGCTGGCCGGGCTGAAGTTCCCGCGGTGCGATGGTGTTTTCCGGGAGTTCCGGCACTCGAAGCTCCCGACGATGACAGCTGTGGACTGTGACGATTCGGCCTGGTTTCCGCTACGGAATCGGACCAGGGCCACGAAATCGGTCCGGCGCAGCGCGGATCCGCGGTGCGCCGGGCCGGTTTCGTCCCAGGTGTCCGGAAACGTAGCGGATTCTGCCCGTGCCGCCGTTACGGCGTGCCCCGCTACTGCTTGAAGGCGGCGTCGAAGGAGGTGTTCGAGGCCGGAAAGTCGAACTTCTTCAGCGCGGCGAGGGCTTCGGGGGCGCCGTGGAGCCGGTCCATGCCCGCGTCTTCCCATTCGATCGAGATGGGGCCGTCGTAGCCGATTGCGGTCAGGGCGCGGAAGGACGATTCCCAGGGCACGTCGCCGCGGCCGGCGGAGACGAAGTCCCAGCCACGGCGCGGGTCGCCCCAGGGCAGGTGCGAGCCCAGCACGGTGTTGCGGCCGGTGGGGCGCAGCTTCGTGTCCTTGCAGTCCACGTGGTAGATCCGGTCCTTGAAGTCCCAGATGAAGGAGACGGGGTCGATGCCCTGCCACATGAAGTGGGAGGGGTCCCAGTTCAGGCCGAAGGCCTCGCGGTGCCCGATCGCCTCGAGGGTGCGGACGGTGGTCCAGTAGTCGTAGGCGATCTCGGAGGGGTGGACCTCGTGTGCGAAGCGGACACCGTTTTCGTCGAACACGTCCAGGATGGGGTTCCAGCGGTCGGCGAAGTCCTGGTAGCCGGCCTCGATGACCTTTTCCGGCACGGGCGGGAACATCGCGACGTACTGCCAGATGGAGGATCCGGTGAACCCGACCACGGTGTCGACGCCGAGGGCTTTGGCGAGCCGGGCGGTGTGTTTCATTTCCTCTGCGGCGCGTTGGCGGACGCCTTCGGGGTCGCCGTCGCCCCAGACCCTGGCCCCGACGATCGCCTCGTGCCGGAAGTCGATCGGGTCATCGCACACCGCCTGGCCCTTGAGGTGGTTGGAGATGGCCCAGACCTTGAGGTTGTACTTCTCCAGCACGGCCAGCTTGGATTCGACGTAGCCGGGTTCGTCCCAGCGCCAGGCGTCCAGGTGGTCGCCGGACACGGCGATTTCCAGGCCGTCGTAGCCCCAGCCGGAGGCCAGGCGGGCGACTTCCTCGAAGGGCAGGTCGGCCCACTGGCCGGTGAACAGGGTGTACAGGCGGGGCATGTCAGGTTCCTTCGGTAATCGTTTGGGTGGTCCGTGCGGACGGGGTGAGCTGGATGAGTGAACTTTTGGCCGCGGTGCTTTCCTCCACGGCGGCGAGGATCCGCTGGACGCTCAGGCCGTCCTCGAACGACGGCGACGGCTGGGTTCCGTTGCCCACCGCGGTGAGGAAGTCGCGGATCTCGTGCGTGAACGTGTGTTCCCAGCCGATCACGTGGCCCTGCGGCCACCATGCTTCAAGGTACGGGTGCTCGGGTTCGTTGACGAGGATCCGGCGGAAGCCCTGTTCGCGGACCGGCACTGTGGCGTCCAGGAAGCAGAGCTCGTTCAGGTCCTCCAGATCGAAGAGCAGGGCTCCCTTGTCGCCATAGATCTCCAGCGTGAGCGAGTTCTTCCGCCCGGCGGCCACCCGGGAGACCTCCACCGAGGCGATGGCCCCGGAGGCGAGGGTCAGCGTGGCCCAGGCGGCGTCGTCGACCGTCACCTCCTCCAGCCCGGCAGCGCCCGGTCGCCGCGGCGTGAAGGTGTGCAGCCGGCCGGAGACCTCGGTGACCGGCTCGCCCAGGAGGAACAGCACCTGGTCGATCGCGTGGCTGGCAATGTCGCCCAGCGCCCCGGACCCGGCGGTGTCCTTGTTCAGCCGCCACGTCATGGGCGCATCCGGGTCCACGAGCCAGTCCTGCAGGTAGGCGGCCCGGACGTGCCGGACGGCGCCGAGCCGGCCCTCCGCGATCAGCTCCCGGGCCAGCGCCTGGGCCGGGACCCGGCGGTAGTTGAAGCCGATCATGGACTGCACCCCTCGCTCCCGGGCTGCCTGCGCTGCCGCGGTCATGGCCTCGGCCTCGGCGAGGGTGTTGGCCAGTGGTTTTCGACCAGGACGCGCCGTTCGAACGCCGGGACGTCGAAGTAGCTGGCAACATTCCGCCAGGCGTTCGAGTGGGCCTTGCCCATGAACGCGTACCCGATCATGGCCACACCCAAACGTGAACCGGCGGCGGGGCCGGGGGTGGTTTCGTGGGAATTCATTGCTGGTCCCTAGAGTGTGGAAGCGGTGGGGTCCCAGTCCTCGGGGAGGGCTGCGGAGGTGGGCGCGGAGCTTTCCACATCGATGAACGTGCCCGAATCGACCGACTCGGAGATCGAGACCATGGTGTCCAGGACGTGGTAGGCGAGGTTGCCGGTGGCGCGGTGCGGAACGCCGGCGCGGATGGAGCGTGCCATGTCCAGCACGCCCATGCCGCGGCCCTGGCTGGGGCCGGTGGCCGGAATAACGGTCCATTCCTCGTCGCCGGCGCGCCAGAGCTTGATGTCGCCGTCGAAGTAGTTTGGATCGGGCAGCGAGATGGTGGCCTCGGTCCCGGTGATCTCCACGAAGCCCATCCGCAGCCGCGGGGACTCGAAGCTGAACACGCTGTGGGAGGACGCGCCGGACTCGAACTGGGCCATGGCGGAGACGTGGGTGGGGACCTCGACCGTGAATTCCTCGCCGGCCTTGGGGCCGGAACCGATGACCCGGACCTCCTTTGCCTTGGAACCGGTCGCGGCCACGCGGCGCACGGAGCCGAACGTCTGCACCAGGGCTGTGAGGTAGTACGGGCCCATGTCGAACAGCGGCCCGGCGCCGTGCTGGAAGAGGAACGCGGGGTTGGGGTGCCACGATTCCGGCCCGGGCGTCTGGAACGTGGTCATGGCCGTCAGCGGGGTGCCGATGTCGCCACGTTCGATCAGCCGCCGGGCAGTCTGCAGCCCGGCGCCCAGGAACGTATCCGGGGCGCAGCCCAGCCGCAGCCCCGCGGCGTCGGCCGTTTTCAGCAGGCCCAGGCCGGAATCGCGGTCCAGCGAGAACGGCTTTTCCGTCCAGACGTGTTTGCCGGCATCGACGGCGGCCGTGGCCACTTCCACGTGCGCGGCCGGGATGGTCAGGTTGACGATGATTTCGACGTCGGGGTGGTTCAGGGCGGCGTCCACCCCGCCCCACTCCGGGATGCCGTATTCCTTGGCCCGCGCCCCGGCCGCCTCCTCGAAGAGGTCGGCGATCACCTGGACCTTAAGGTCGGGGAAGACGGTCAGGTTGTCCAGGTACTGCTTGCTGATGTTGCCGGCGCCGATGACGGCGACGCCCACGGGGCCGCGGCCGGCGGCACGGTTCGTTGCTACACGGTTCGGTGCGGCGCTCATGCGTTCACGCCCTGCGCGCCGGCGGAACCGCTTTGCAGGTAGCCCAGGCTCTGGGCGATGCCGTCGAAGATGTCGCCGGAGTAGTCGTCGAATTCCACGACGCCGACTTCGAGGGACTGCGCCGCGGCGATGACGTCCCGCACGGCGATCTTGCCCTGCCCGGCCGGCTGCTGCGCCTTGGTGTCCGTGGAGACGGGGCCGTCCTTGATGTGGATGAATCTGACCCTGTCGCCGAGGCGCTGCAGCAGCTGCACCGGGTCCTGGCCGCCGACGGCGGCCCAGTAGGTGTCCACTTCCAGGACGAGTTCCGGGTCCAGGAGTCCCTCGAAGTACTCCAGGGCGGTCTGGCCCTCGATGCTGGACTCCAGCTCCCAGGCGTGGTTGTGGTAGCCGATGCGGATGCCGTACCCGGCGCCCTTCTTGGCGGCGGCGTTGAGCCTCGCTGCGGTGGCCTGGATGTCCTCGGCGGACTGCCAGTGCTCGGCCGGGAGGTAGGGGTCGATCACCGTGGTGATGCCCAACTCCTTGGCCGCGGCGAAGATTTCGTCTTGGTCCTGGCTCAGCAGCGGGGCGTGGCCGGACGGGGCGGTCAGGCCGTTCTCCTTCAGGGCAGCGCCGAGCTCGGCGGCCGTGGCGACGAAGTTGTAGGGCTCAACCTGGGTGAAACCGAGTTCGGCGACCTTTTTGATGGTGCCGGGCAAGTCTTCTTGGAGGGCGTTGCGGAGGGTGTACAGCTGGATTGAATAAGACACGGGATTCCTTTGCACGAGTTCGGCTTCGAAGGTGTGAGGGTCAGCCCTGACGGCGGGAAGGGGCGTCCATTCCGTTTGATTCTGCGCGAAGAAGGACTGCACGCCCATGGGCAGCGAGATGATTTGTCTGGAGCGGAGAACACGATGGCTCCAAACTAGGGAGACTTTTGCCGGGCGTCAAGCAAAAGTTGGACCCTACGTGTCAATCTTTGTGAAGCGTGACATGCAGAAGATCTTCGTGCTATCACTTACTCATGAGTACGCCCACCGGCACCGAGCCCGCAACCCCCGAGGCCGGCGGCAGCCTGTCCCGCGCCGGAGACCTCTTCCAGCTCCTGCGCGACGGCAAGGCCCGGACCCGCGCGGAGCTGGCCCTGACCACCGGGCTCGCCCGGTCCACTGTCGCTTCCCGCATCGACGCGCTGATGGTCTCCGGGCTCGTCGGCCCCGCCGGGGAGGCGAGCTCCAGCGGCGGCCGCCCGCCGTCGCGCTTTGCCTTCAACCCGGCGGCCCGCGTCGTTCTGGCGGTGGATGTCGGGGCCACCCACGTGATCATCGCCGTCACGGACCTCGGCGGGACGGTGCTCGCGGAGCGCCGGCTGGCGCAGGACGTCGCCGACGGCCCGGTGGTTGTCCTGGACCGGGTGATCGAGGAAGGGCTGCAGCTGCTCGGCGGGGCCGGCCGGGGAATTGGGGACCTGGCCGGCGCCGGCATCGGGCTCCCGGGGCCCGTGGAACACGCCACCGGCATGCCGGTGAAGCCGCCAATCATGCCCGGCTGGGACGGGTTCGACGTCGTCCGCCACGTCCAGCGGTCCCTTCCGGTGCCGGTCCTGGTGGACAACGACGTGAACATCATGGCGCTGGGGGAGCGCACGGCGCACTGGCCTGACGTCGAAAACTTCCTGTTCATCAAGGTGGCCACCGGCATCGGGGCGGGCATCATCAGCAGCGGCCAGCTCCAGCGCGGAGCCAACGGGACGGCCGGCGACCTCGGACACGTCCGGGTTCCGCGTGGCGATGACGTGCTGTGCCGGTGCGGGAACTACGGGTGCCTCGAAGCCCTGGCGTCCGGGCCCGCCGTCGCCAAGGCGCTGACGCGGCAGGGCCTGCCGGCGCACGACGGCGGCGATGTGTTGCGCCTGGTCGCCGAAGGGAACCTGCAGGCCATCCAGGCGCTGCGGCAGGCCGGCAGGGACCTCGGCGACGTCCTCTCCATGGTCGTTAACCTGCTGAACCCCTCGGTGATTGTGATCGGCGGAAGCCTCGGCCAGGCCGGGGAGCATCTGATGGCCGGCGTCCGCGAGGTGGTCTACCGGCGCTCGCTGCCGCTGGCCACGGCGCACCTGCGGATCGGCGTGTCCCGGGCCGGTGACCAGGCCGCGATCCTCGGCGCCAGCCAGATGGTCACGCAGCATGTGCTCTCACCCGCGGTCATTGAAGCGACCCTGCAGGCCACGGGCTAGGGGTGTCCCGGAAAGCGGCGCGCCCGGCAGGGGTGTCCCGGAAAGCGTCACATTCCGAAGGCGCGGCCGGGGCCCGTGACAGCAATGGGACTGATGAAATCATATTTCTGCCCGGCCGCCGGGCTACGGGCCGCCCCATGAGCAGCGTGGCCCGGGCGCCGCGCGGCTGGCTCCTCATGCTCGCGATCGGGCTGATCGCGCTGAACATGCGCGGCCCGTTGGTGGCGGTGGCGCCGGTGATCGCCCAACTGGAGGACGATCTCGGGTTCACCCCGGTGGAATTGGGATTCCTGACCGGCATCCCGGTCCTGTGCTTTGCACTGGCCGCGCCCCTGGCCTCGCTGGCCGGGCGCAAGTTGGGGCCAGAATTCGCCATCACCCTGACCCTGCTCGGGGTGCTCTTCGGCGTCGTGGTCCGCTCGGCCGGCGGGGGTGCCCTGGTCATGCTGGGCACGGTGATCCTCGGCGTCGCCATTACGATCGGCAACATCGTGGTCCCGCTGATCATCCGCCGTGACTTCACCCCCGCCCGGCAAGGCGCGGCAATGGGCACCTACACCGCGGCACTGAACATCGGCTCGTTCCTGACCTCCATGGTGTCGGCGCCGCTGGCTGAACTCCTGGGCTGGCGGCCCGCGATTGCCGCCAGTGGCCTGTTCGCGGTGGCGGCCGCCGCCGTGTGGGTGATCGCGGTTGGCCGGCGGGCCTTTATTCCGGCCGCCGTCACTGCGGCGGACCCGCGGCGGCCCGGGAAGCTCACCTCCCGGTGGATCACGGCAGCGCTGACCTTCGGGTTCGCCGGGCAGGCGTTCTCCTACTACGGAGTGACCGCCTGGCTGCCGAGCCTGCTCTCGGACGAACTCGGCATGGCGCCCGCAGCCGCCGGGGCAGGGTCCTCGCTCTTCCAGATCCTGGCCATTGTGGGCGGACTGGGCGTGCCGCTGGCGGCCCGGTTCGCCAGTACGACGGCGGTGGGCCTCGCCCTGGGGCTGCTGTGGCTCACCGTACCCGTGGGCCTGCTGCTGGCACCGGAGCTGTGGTGGCTGTGGTGTTCCTTCGGCGGTGTGGCCCAAGGCGGCGGCATCACGCTGATCTTCCTGGCCATTATCCGGCTGGCGCGGGACCAGACCTCGGCGGCCCGGATGTCCGCCGTCGTCCAGGGGACGGGATACTCCTTCGGGGCAGTGGCGCCGACCCTGCTGGGCTACGTCCACGGGACCACCGGCGCCTGGACCGGACCGCTGCTGATGATCCTGGGCTCGGTGGCCGCGTTCATCCTGGGCACCTCGCTGTCGCTGCGGCGGGTGCCGAAGCCCCACTGACTCGCTGTCGCGCGCCGGGGTGATGTCAATCGAGACGACAGGTAAGGCCCATGTTCGCGGGGAACATGGGCCTTACCTGTCGTCTCGACGCCGTTGTCGAGCACGGGGGGATTTTCCGTTGCTGGACTGCCACCCGGATTTCGGGGTGCCTGTTGCGAAGGGCCTGGCAGTCCAGCCAACGGAAATCTGTGCGGACCCGGTTGCCCGGGACGCGGAGTCCTACGCCGGAACCAGTGCGGGGTCCCCGCTGGCGGCGTCGGCGCCGTCGCGCGCTTCATGCAGGAAGCGGTCGTAGGCCGGCAGCGTCAGGAAGGCCGGGAATTCGCTGCTGAGGGTGACTTCCTCGAAGATGTCCCGCGCGTCGGCGAAACGGTCTCCTTCGAAGCGCTCCAGTTTGGCGAATTCCTCGTCCAGCATGTCCTCCACCCACTCCCGGGTGATTACGTCGCCGTGGTCAGTGATGGCCCGGGCGAAGATCCACTGCCACAGCTGCGAGCGGGAGATTTCCGCGGTGGCGGCGTCCTCCATCAGGTTGTGGATGGCCACCGCGCCGTTGCCGCGCAGCCAGGATTCGATGTAGCGGATCCCCACTTCGATGTTGTTCCGGATCCCCTGCTCAGTGATGGTTCCGGTGGTCGCGGAGATGTCCAGGAGCGCGCGGTCGTCCGCGGTGACGTCTTCGCGGAGGCGCTCGAGCTGGTTCGGACGCTCGCCGAGGACGGCGTCGAACACCTCGCGGCAGACCGGCACCAGGTCCGGGTGCGCCACCCAGGAACCGTCGAAGCCGTCGTTCGCCTCACGGGTCTTGTCCGCGCGGACCTTCTCGAAGGCGATCGCGTTGGCGTCCGCATCCTTGCGGTTGGGGACGGCGGCGGCCATGCCGCCGATCGCCATGGCGCCACGCTTGTGGCAGGCCCGGACCAGCTGCTCGGTGTAGGCGCGCATGAACGGCTGGGTCATGGTGACCTGGCCGCGGTCCGGGAGCACGAAGCGCGGTCCCCGGGTGCGGAAGTTCTTGATCAGGGAGAAGATGTAGTCCCAGCGGCCGGCGTTCAGGCCCGCGGCGTGGTCCCGGAGTTCGTAGAGGATCTCCTCCATTTCGAACGCCGCGGTGATGGTCTCGATCAGCACGGTCGCGCGGATGGTGCCCTGCGGGATACCCAGCAGGTCCTGCGCCATGATGAAGATGTCGTTCCACAGCCGGGCCTCGAGGTGGCTCTCGATCTTCGGCAGGTAGAAGTACGGACCTTTGCCCTGGGCGATCAGGCGGCGGGCGTTGTGGAAGAAGTACAAGCCAAAATCCACGATCCCGCCGGCAATAGGCGTGCCATCGATGAGCATGTGCTTTTCCGGCAGGTGCCAGCCGCGGGGGCGGACCACGACTGTGGGCAGTTCCCCGGCCGGGCGCAGCTTGTACTCCTTGCCCTCCGGGGAAGTGAAGTCGATCCGGCGCTCCAGCGCATCGGTGAGGTTCAGCTGGCCCTGGATCACGTTGCGCCAGGACGGCGTGGAGGAGTCCTCCATGTCCGCGAGCCACACCTTGGCGCCGGAATTCAGCGCATTGATCGTCATCTTCTTGTCGACCGGCCCGGTGATTTCCACGCGGCGGTCCTCCAGGCCCGGGGCCGGGGGAGCCACGCGCCAGTTCGGGTCGTTGCGGACGGACTCGGTCTCGCGCAGGAACCGCGGGTCCTGGCCCTTGGAGATCTGCTGGCGGCGTTCCTGCCGTGCCTGCAGCAGCTCCCGACGGGGCCCTGCCGTGGCCTTGTGCAGCTTGGCAACAAACGCCAGCGCGTCCGGCGTGAGGACCTCGCTCTGCCGGCAAATCGGCTGCGCGGTCAACGTGATCCCGTTGATAGTGAAGTTGTCAGTGAAGCTGTTCATCTCAATCTCTCCTTGGAGAAGCAAAAGTTCGACGGCGGGTGGTGACGTGCGCTGAAGACGGCGGGCCAGATGCTCCGGAAGCGTGCGTAAAAGGGGCCCCATTGCCGCCCCGCCGAGGTGGGCAATGGCGAAGGCGGCAATGGGGAATAGCACGCGGAGGAGCGTTCGGTCCGCTGGCGGAACTGCCGCCGTCGTGAGTTCTAGTGGAACTGGCCTTCTTCGGTGGATCCCACCAGGGCCAGGGTGGATGCGTTCGGGTTGAGCGCGGTGGCGATGTCGTCGAAGTAGCCGGTGCCGACTTCGCGCTGGTGCTTGGTGGCGGTGTAGCCGCGGGACTCGGAGGCGAATTCCTTCTCCTGCAGCTCGACGTACGCGCTCATGCCTTCCCGGGCGTAGCCGTGGGCGAGGTCGAACATCGAGTAGTTCAGGGCGTGGAAGCCGGCCAGGGTGATGAACTGGAAGGTGAAGCCCATGGCGCCGAGTTCGCGCTGGAACTTCGCGATCGTGGCGTCATCGAGGTGCTTGCGCCAGTTGAACGACGGCGAGCAGTTGTAGGAGAGCATCTGGTCCGGGAACTCGGCCTTGACGGATTCCGCGAATTTGCGGGCCAGTTCCAGGTCCGGGGTGCCCGTCTCCATCCAGATGAGGTCGGAGTACGGGGCGTAGGCCTTGGCGCGGGCGATGCAGGGTTCGATCCCGTTGCGGACCTTGTAGAAGCCCTCCGGGGTGCGGACCGGCTGGCCGCCTTCGCGGAGGATGAATTCCTGGTCACGCTCGTCGACGTCGGAGGTGATCAGGGTGGCCGCCTCGGCGTCGGTGCGGGCGATGATGACCGACGGGGTACCGGCGACGTCGGCGGCGAGCCGGGCCGCGTTCAGCGTCCGGACGTGCTGCTGGGTGGGGATCAGGACCTTGCCGCCGAGGTGGCCGCACTTTTTTTCCGAGGCGAGCTGGTCTTCCCAGTGCACGCCCGCGGCGCCGGCCTGGATCATGGACTTCATGAGCTCGTAGGCGTTCAGCGGGCCGCCGAAGCCTGCCTCGGCGTCGGCCACGATCGGGACCATCCAGTCCTCGACGGTCTGGATGCCTTCGGAGAACTCGATCTGGTCCGCGCGGAGCAGGGCGTTGTTGATGCGCCGGACCACCGTGGGAACGGAATTGGCGGGGTAGAGCGACTGGTCCGGGTAGGTGTGGCCGGAGTTGTTGGCGTCCGCGGCGACCTGCCAGCCGGAGAGGTAGATGGCGCGGAGGCCGGCCTTGACCTGCTGCACGGCCTGGTTGCCGGTCAGGGCGCCGAGGGCGTTGGTGTAGCCGCCGGTCTTGTGCTCTTCGGTGAGCTGCTTCCACAGCTTTTCGGAGCCGCGCCGGGCGAGGGTGTGTTCTTCGGAGACGCGGCCGCGGAGGCGGATGACGTCGGAGGCCTTGTAGTCCCGGGTCACACCTTCCCAGCGGGGGTTGGCGGCCCACTCGAGCTCCAGTGCGGCGGCCTGCTGCTCGGGCGTCTGCTGGGTGGGCTCAAATGCTGCAGTCATCTTTGTCTCCTTGGTGGGTCCGGGCCGGTCAGTCTGCGTCTCTGCAGAGCCTGGCTGGTTGTTCCCGGATAGTGAATCTTTCCGTGAGTTCTACTTTTCTGCACTTTCCAAGGGGTTTCTAGACCAAAGCTATGGAAAGAAATGCACTTCTTCGCGTATTCTCAAGAAATGCACTCAACCAGCTGGAACCGCCAAGCCCTTGCGTCGTCCGCGCCCGCAGCGCCGGAGGTGGATGTCATCAGCCTGGGCCGGCGCGTCCGGCATCTGCGCAAGGCGGCAGGGCTCACGCTCGACGACCTGAGTGCCGCCGTCGGGACGGCCCCCAGCCAGCTGAGCCTGATGGAAAACGGCAAACGCGAGCCCAAGCTTGGTCTGCTCCAGCAGCTTGCAGCGGCACTCGGGGTGAGCATCGACGAACTGCTCGGCGCGGAGCCGCCCAACCGGCGTGCGGCGCTGGAGATCGAGCTGGAACGGTACCAGCGCAGCCCCATCTATGAGTCCCTGAACCTGCCCAAGATCCGCATCAGTTCGCGGCTTCCGATGGATGTGCTGGAGTCGATGGTGGGCCTGCAGCATGAGCTTGAACGCCGGCTCAATGAGCAGGTCGCGACGCCGGAGGAGGCCCGCCGCGCGAACGGTGAACTGCGCGCGATGATGCGCGAGAGGAACAACTATTTCCCCGAGTATGAGGCCGAGGCGCAGAAGGTCCTGGCCTCGGTGGGCCACACCAGCGGTCCGCTGTCCCACCACGTCATTTCGGACATCGCCGGGCATCTCGGATTCAGCCTCCACCATGTGGGTGATCTCCCTCATTCCACGCGTTCGGTGACTGATCTTAAGAACCGCCGAATTTATCTCACGCAGAACGCCCGCAGCGATCACGACCCCCGTTCGGTGCTGCTGCAGGCGCTGGGCCATTACGTCCTGGGCCACCAGACGCCGAACAACTACGGCGATTTCCTGATGCAGCGCGTGGCCACGAACTACTTCGCCGCCGCGCTGCTGCTGCCCGAGCAGGCCACCGTGGCATTCCTGCAGGAGGCCAAGCAGGCCAAGGAAATCGCGGTCGAGGACATCCGGGATGCCTTCGCGGTGTCCTACGAGACCGCCGCGCACCGCTTCACCAACCTGGCCACCCAGCACCTGGGCATCCGCACGCACTTCCAGAAGACGCACAAGAGCGGCATCATCTACAAGGCCTACGAGAACGACGGCGTGACGTTCCCGCAGGACCACACCGGCGCCATCGAGGGTCAGTTCTCGTGCCGGAACTGGACGTCCCGGGTGGTGTTCGACGTCCCGGACAAGTTCAGCGCCTACAACCAGTACACGGACACCCCGGCCGGGACGTACTGGTGCACGGCCCGGACGGAACGCTCCGCGAACGGGGAGTTCTCCCTGTCCGTGGGTGTCCCGTATGCGCACGTGAAGTGGTTCCGCGGCCGCGACACCACCGAGCGGTCCAAGTCCACCTGCCCGGACGAAAGCTGCTGCCGCCGCCCGCCGGCGTCGCTGACCGCCGAATGGGCCGGGAACGCCTGGCCCTCGGCCCGGGCCCACTCCCACCTGCTGGCGGCCATGCCGCCGGGCGCCTTCCCGGGCGTGGACGAGACCGAGGTCTACTCCTTTCTGCAGGCGCACTCGGGGAGTTGACCCTCCGGCAGCTTCTGCAGGATTTTCCCAGACGCTCCCTCAGGTCCTGCGGTTTTTGGCGGGACGCTCCCTCAGATCCGGCCCGAAGCTCCCCGGCGCTCCCTCAGATCAGGTGAGGGAGCGTTCGGCGATCGGTTGCCAAAGCTGAGGGAGCGTTCCGTGGGGGGCGGCTGGCAGGCGGGCGGACTATATTGGCCTGTGTCAGCTCATCGATCCATCTCGCGGGAGCGTGCGCCCATGGCCAAGGAACTTGCCACCCAGCTCATCGAACAACTCCAGGCTGCCGGCGTGCAGCGGATCTACGGGATAGTCGGGGACAGCCTCAACCCGATTGTCGACGCCGTCCGCAAGACTGGCGGCTCGCAACAGGGCGGGATCGACTGGATCCATGTCCGGCATGAGGAGGCGGCCGCCTTCGCCGCGGCGGCGGAAGCCCAGCTGACCGGCCGGCTCGCGGTGTGCGCCGGCTCCTGCGGACCCGGCAACCTGCACCTGATCAACGGCCTGTACGACGCCAACCGTTCCGGGGCGCCGGTGCTGGCCATCGCCTCTCACATCCCCAGCAAGCAGATCGGCAGCAGTTTCTTCCAGGAAACCCACCCCGACCGGCTCTTCAACGAGTGCTCGGTCTACTCCGAGCTGATCAGCACCGCGGAGCAGGCGCCCCGCGTCATGCACAGCGCCATCCAGCACGCCGTCGGCCTCAGGGGCGTCGCCGTCGTGACCCTTCCCGGTGACATCGCCGGCCTGGAGGCGACGGCCGAAACGCCGGCCCCGGCGACCTTCCGGCCGGCGACGCTGATGCCGGACCCCGCGAGTGTGCAGGAACTGGCCGACGCCATCAACGCCGCCGGCAAGGTGGCCATCTTTGCCGGTGCCGGCGTCGAGGGCGCCCACGACGAGGTGATTGCGCTCGCCGGGCTGATCGCGGCGCCGATCGGCCATAGCCTCCGCGGCAAAGACTTCATGCAGTACGACAACGCCTATGACATCGGCATGACCGGGCTGCTGGGTTACGGCGCCGCGGCCGAGGGCATCGAGGACGCGGACCTGCTGATCCTGCTGGGAACGGACTTCCCGTACGACCAGTTCCTTCCCGGAACCCGGACGGCGCAGGTGGACCGGGCCGCGCACAAACTGGGGCGGCGGACCGACGTCGACGTCGCAGTGCACGGCGACGTCCTCCCTACCCTTGCCGCCCTCATGCCGTTGGTCACGGCCAAGAAGAGCCGCCGTTTCCTGGATGCGATGCTGAAGAAGCACGACCGGCTCATGAACAAGGCCGTGGGGGCGTATACCCGCAACGTCGGGACGAAACAGCCGATCCACCCGGAATATGCGGCCTCGCTGCTGGACCAGGTGGCGGCGAGGGACGCGATTTTCACGGCGGACACCGGCATGTGCAATGTCTGGACCGCCCGGTACATCAACCCGCTGGGCACCCGCCGGCTGATCGGCTCGTACCTGCACGGGTCCATGGCCAACGCGCTGCCGCACGCGATCGGCGCCCAGCTGGCATACCCCGGCCGGCAGGTGGTTTCGGTCTCCGGCGACGGCGGCCTGTCGATGCTGCTGGGCGAGCTCATTACGGTCGCCGCGCACCGGCTGCCCGTGAACGTGGTGGTCTTCAACAACTCCACCCTGGGCATGGTGAAACTCGAAATGCTGGTGGACGGGCTCCCGGACTTCGGCGTCGACGTCCCGGACGCCAACTACGCGGACGTTGCCCGGGCCCTGGGCTTCCACGCCGAGCGCGTCACGGATCCGTCCCGCATCGAGGCCGCGTACCGGGAAGCCTTCGCCCACCCCGGCCCGTCGCTGGTGGAGCTCATCACGGACCCCAAGGCGCTGTCCCTCCCGCCGAAGATCAAGGGCGCACAGGTCCTGGGCTTCGCCACGGCCATGTCCAAAGTGGTCCTGAACCGGGGCGCCGGCGAGGCCGTCAGCATGGCACGGAGCAACCTGCGGAACGTCCCGCGGCGCTAGGGGCGGGCCCGGCGAACTCGCCGGAAGCTGCCCGGTTCGCCGGACATTTCCGGCGAACTGGAGACATTCCGGCGAACTGCGCACCAATCGAGGCGAAGGGGGTGGCCATGAAAGATCACCGCATGGCGAAAATTGTGGCGGTGGGAACCATCGCGGTGCTCACGGCTTGTGCGCCCCCGGTACCAGGGCTTGTGAAGGCCGACGGCGTCGAACGGGTTCCGGTGGACCGCGCCGCGTACGCTGCCGAATTTCAGGCATTCCGGGCCTCCGCCCTGACGTTGGGAGCCGCGCTGCTGGCCGACGGCGGTGAAGGGGCCGAAGGGAACGTGGTGTCGTCCCCCGGCAGCCTGCTGATCGCGCTCGCCATGCTGCGGGCAGGGGCGTCCGGGGAGACCGCCGTCGAAATGGACCAGATGCTGGGGCTCCCGGACGGCAACCGGGATGAGGCCATGAACGCCCTGCTCGAGTCCCTGGCTGCGTACGACGGTGATCCCGGCTCGGTCGACGAAAAGGACCCGCCCCGGACGCCGGTCATGCATGCGGCCAACGGTCTGTTTGTGGACAAGGACGTACCAACCGGAAAGAACTACCTGGAAACCCTTGCCCGGCACTACGGCACCGGGGTGTACCCCGTGGACTTCCGGGATGAGGCCGCCACGGGGCCGGCCCTGGATGCCTGGGTGGATAAGAACACGGGCGGCCGGATCAAGAAAGCACCTGCGGAGTACGATCGCGACAACACGTTCAGCCTCCTCAATGCCCTGTACTTCGCCGCGGCGTGGCAGTCGCCTTTCGACCCGAACGACACCTCGGACAGCCCCTTCACCAAGTCCGGTGGCGAGGAAATCAGCGTGCCGACCATGTACAACTCGCTGCAGCTGGCCTATGCGGAGGGCCCCGGCTGGCGGGCGGTCGAGCTGCCGTACGCAGAAGGTTTTGCCATGCGGCTGGTGCTGCCCGGTCCTGGCGTTGGGCCGGAGAGCCTCACGGCGGCCAAGCTGACGGCAATTGCGGCGGCCCTGGACACGGCCCCGGAGGTCTCCGCACTGATCTCCCTGCCCAAGTGGGACCACAAGAGCACCTTCGACCTGCGGAAGGTATTTGAAGCGCTGGGGCTGGCCAGGACCCTGGTCACCACCGAAGACTTCGACGCCATCCAGCCGAAGCTGACGCTCACGCAGGCCGCCCAGGCCGCCAACATCACCGTTGCCGAGAAGGGAACGGTGGCCGCCGCCGTGACGCAGATCAACGGCGCCGTGACCGGTGTGCCGCCCCTCCCGGACCAGACCATCGACTTCGACCGGCCGTTCCTCTACCAGGTCGTGCACACCGAAACCGGGCTCCCGATCTTCATGGGGAAGGTCGCGGACCCGCGCTGAGGGGCGGCCTGCCGGGACCCACATCGCCGGAAGCCCTCCAGTTCGTCGCAAACTTCCGGCGAACTGGAGGGACTCCGGCGAACTCGACGGCTTAGGGCGTCCCGCTCCGGCGCTCTTGTGCCAGTGCCGCCGCCACTTTTCCAATCAGCTCGTACGGGACAGGCTTCCGCAACGGGAACTTCAGGGTGCCCTTCGCGGCGCGGTAGGGGGCGAGTTCCGTGCTTAGCGATTCGTCGCCGTCGGGCACGGGGTAGACGGAGATGTGGTGCGCCCAGCCCGCGAAATATACGACGTATCTGCCCCCGAGCGTGATCGTCGGGATGCCGTAACTGATCTTCTCCCCTGATCCGGGTACCGCCGCATGGCAGCATCGCCGGATCTCCTGCAGCGCCTCCTGCACATCAGCAGGAAACGAGGCGATGTATTCCTCCACGGACTCAAAGTGCTGTGCCATTGCCGTTCCCTCCAACGATCCCAGCAACGAGTTAGCGCGGGCCGCCCTGCCACAAGGCATCGAACGGCGCGCCCGAGGCCACACGGTTCCGGATGCCGGCGGTCACAAACGCCTTCGCCGTCCGGGCGGCGGCCAGCGGCGTCGCACCCTTGGCGAGCTCGGCCGTCACCGCCGCGGCCAAAGAGCACCCGGCGCCGGAGACTGCCACCTCGCCCACCTTCGGGGCGGACAGGACTTCCAGGGTTTCGCCGTCGTAGTAGACGTCGACGGCGTCGGGGCCTTCGAGCCGCACGCCGCCCTTGGCGAGCACCGCGGCGCCGCTGAGCTCATGGATGCGGACCGCGGCGGCCTTGAGGGACTCGACGTCGGTAATCTCCAGCCCGGAGAGCGACTCGGCCTCGAAATGGTTGGGCGTGACGAAGGTGGCCAGCGGCAGGATGTGGGACTTGAGCGCCTGGTCGGTGTCCAGGGCGTGGCCCGGCTCCTGGCCCTTGCAGATCAGCACCGGATCCAGCACCACGTTGGCGAACTGCCCGGCCGCCAGCGCCGCGGCCACGGTCGAAATCGTCGCCGGGCTGCCCAGCATGCCGATCTTGACGGTGTCCAGCACGGCCGGTGCGCCGGACGCGGCACCGTAGGCCGCCGTCGTGGCTTCCAGCTGGTCCGCGATGACCTGCTGGTCCACCGGGACAAAGCGGTGGTTCCAGTTGTCCTTGGGGTCGAAGGACACGATGCAGGTCAGGTTCGCGATCCCGAAGACGCCGAGTTCCTGGAACGTCTTCAGGTCAGCCTGCGCGCCGGCGCCGCCGGTCGCTTCGGAGCCTGCGATGGTCAGCGCGACGGCGGGGGAGGAGGCGGGCTCGGTAGCTGTATCGGAAGCAGCAGCGCCATCCGCCAGGGCGGTGGAATCGAATGCGGTAGAAGTCATGGTCCCATCCTGCCATCCCGCCAAAACCGCGCGCATTGTGCTCATGAACAAGCGTTCCATGAACAGTATGAACAAAACCTGAGTGTTCCGGATCACGCGGACTAGGGTGGCGGACGGTGTTGCTTACAGGCGGCGCCGGATCCAGGAAGGTTCATTGATGAGCACCCAACTGACCGAAGCGGCCCAGACCCGGAAAGCCGTCGGCAACATCCTCAAAGGCTCGGCCGGCAACCTTGTTGAGTGGTACGACCTCTACGTCTACACCGTGTTCGCGGCCTACTTCCAGGCGCACTTCTTCAACTCCAAGGACGAGCTCCAGGCCGGTCTCGAGGCGATGGCCGTCTTCTCGACGTCGTTCCTGATGCGCCCGATCGGTGCCTGGTTCTTTGGCCGGTACGCCGACCGCAAGGGCCGCAAAGCCGCGTTGACACTGAGCGTGACCATGATGTCCGCGGGCTCTTTCGCGATTGCGGTGCTGCCCACCCAGGACGTGATCGGCCTGTGGGCCCTGATCCTGCTGGTCCTCATCCGCGTGATCCAGGGCTTCTCCGTGGGCGGTGAGTACGGCACCAGCGCCACGTACATGTCCGAGGCTGCCACGTCCAAGCGCCGCGGCTTCTTCTCCAGCTTCCAGTACGTCACGCTGATCGGCGGACAGATGCTGGCACTGCTGGTCCTTGTGGTCTTGCAGAACGCCATGCCCAAGGCTGAGCTGACCGAGTGGGGCTGGCGCATCCCGTTCGCGGTGGGCGGCGTGGCCGCGCTGGTGGTCCTCTGGCTGCGGCGCTCCATGGAGGAAACCGTCTCGGCCGAACAGCTCGAGGCCGCAAAGGCCCCTGCCGGGGGAGGCCAGGCGCAGCCCGGGACCATGAAGCTGCTGTTCACCAGCTACTGGAAACCGCTCATGATCTGCATCGGAATCACCCTTGGCGGCACGGTGGCGTTCTACACGTACACCAACTTCATCCTGAAGTTCATGAACGATACCTCCGGCATCGCCAAGACGGACACGTCGGTCATCAACTTCTGGGCACTGTTCATCTTCATGCTGCTCCAGCCGGTCTACGGCATCATCTCGGACAAGGTCGGCCGCAAACCGCTGCTGCTGTGGTTCGGCATCACCGGCGTCCTGTTCACCTGGCCGCTCCTGTCCGCGCTCGCCGGGACCAAGGATCCGATCACCGCGTTCCTGCTGATGATGGGCGGTCTGCTGATCGTGGGCGGCTACACCTCCATCAACGCCCTGGTGAAGGCCGAGCTCTTCCCCGCGTCCATCCGCGCCCTCGGGGTGGGCCTGGGCTACGCGATCGCCAACTCTCTCTTCGGCGGCACCGTCCCGCTCATCGGCGCTGCTCTGCAGAAGACCGGGCAGGAAGAGCTGTTCTTCACCTACGTCACCGTGGCCATCGGCATCTCCCTGCTGGTGTACATCTTCGCCTTGAAGAACAAGAAGTCCACGCACCTGGACCACGAACAGGGCCACGCCTGGGCGGCCGCTGGTCCGGACGCGGCTGCTGGTGGTCCGGGCGACGGCGGCAGGGACGAGGACAAGGACCTCATCGACGCCTCGCGCCGCTAGGGCAGGCCGCAAGCCGTCCTCGAATTCGCCGGAAGCGCGCCGGGTCGCCGTATGTTTACGGCGACTTGGCGCGTATCCGGCGAACTCGCGGCCTAAGGAGCGAATGGACGGCGACAACGACGGCGGCCCGGTCCCACGCTATTGGGCGTTGTCTGCGAACCGCAGCTGCAGGATCGTTGCGGCGGTGCCCGCCACGAACGTTCCCGCGAGCACAACATAGCTGCCTGGCTGGAGCGAGCCGACAGGATCGGCCACCATGCCGATCAGCAGCGGGACGATCGAATAAGGGAACCATTCCGCCCAGCCGGTCTTGCCGAACAGATTGCCCAGGGCCAGCATAACGAGCGAGAAAGCGATGGGGGCCACTTCGCCTCGGCTCCACACTGCGATCCAGGCGACCACAGGCGCGAGCAGGAACGAGATCGTCGCAGCGAGGAGCACGTGTGCGATTCCCGTCGCGGCCAACTCTGCCGAGAACCCCGGCAGCCCCAACACCAGTCCGATCGCCATGGCCTCGACGAGGACTATGACGATGAGCGCCATCCACCACACGGCCGCGACCGCCAGCTTGGCGGCGGCGAACCAATGACGGGCCACAGGCAGTGCGAGCATGTTCTTGGCAGTGGCATCACCGTACTCCCGACCAAACAGGTAGGCGACGATGAACGTCAGCAGCAGCATCCCGCCGACACCGAAGACCAGCGTGAGCATGTAGAAGTATTGGAGCCACGTCGCCTCAAGCCCGGCAAGGCTCGCTTTGGTACCCAGAAGCCCCAGCTGGGCCGCCCGCCCCGGTTCGCGCACGATCCACATGAAAAGCGCAATACCGAGCGGCATGATCGCGAGCACCGCCAGCGTGGCCCACGTCGCCTTGGCACGGTGGAGCTTCATGAACTCGGTGCCAAGAACCTGACCGAACATCAAACCGCGCCGCCCTCGGACGAAGCGCCGCTCCTCCGGCCATCGGCACCGCGCGCATCGCCCGTCCGCGCCAGGAAGTAGCGCTCCAGATCCAGTGTGAGCAGCGCCTGCTCGCGCTCTTCCGGGGTGTAGGCGTCGGTCGCGAACGCGCGCGCCTTCGCGGCGAGTTCGTCGCGCGACGACTCCTCGATGAGACGGCCGTCGTGGACGATACCGATGCGGTCGACCAGGTGAGCGACCTCGGCGAGGATGTGGCTCGACATGAAGACGGTGGCGCCGCGCTCGTCGGCGAGCGAACGGAGCAGCTCGCGGATCTCGACAATGCCGGCCGGATCAAGGCCGTTGGCGGGCTCGTCGAGCACGAGCAGTTCGGGGGAGTGCAGCAGCGCGCGGGCGAGAGCGAGACGCTGTTTGTTGCCGAGCGAGAGCTGCCCGGCACGCCGATCGGCATAAGGATCCAAGCGCAGCAGCGTGATCGAGTCGGCGACCGACCGCGGCGGCGAACCGGTGAGCCGGCGCTGGATGTCCAGATTCTCGCGCACGGTGAGGTTGGGGTAGGCGGTCGCGGTCTCGACGAGGAAGCCAACGCGGGCGAACACAGCGGTCTCGCCAGGGATGATGCGCTGGCCCAGGACGGTCACCTCCCCGCTGCTCGGCCGGATCAGGCCGAGCATCATGCGGATGGTGGTCGTTTTGCCCGCCCCGTTCCTGCCGAGGAACCCGTAGATCTCGCCCCGGCGGACGTCAAGGTTGAGCGAGTCGACGGCGGTGACGTCGCGGTACCGCTTGACGAGGGCGCGCGTGGAAACCGCGGAGTCAGGCATGGGGCTCCTCCATGGCCCCATCCTGCCACCACGCCCGGAGCGTTCACAGGGTGAAGCTGCGGCTGCATCAGGCTCCCGCACCGTCGGGTGCGAGAATGGAGGCGGTTCCGGCTGCTTGTGTTACCGGGGCCGTCCAGTGCTAATACAGCCGGCCGCCCAGCGTGTTCCCCTTGCGGGTGCGGGCCGCCGAGCGAACCACTACGAATGGAATACCCATGACTTCCGCCAAGACCTTCCCGGCGTCAGCCGCACCAAGGTTCGCCTCGATCGGCTCCCCACATTTCGGCATCATGCTCGCTGTCATGGCCGTGGTGCTGATCCTGTCCAACATCGGGGCGTCCAAGGGCGTGGCGATCGGCCCCGTGATCACCGACGGCGGCTTCTTCCTCTTCCCGCTGGCGTACATCCTGGGCGATGTCATCAGCGAGGTCTATGGCTTCAAAGTGGCGCGCAAGGCCATCATCACCAGCTTTGCGCTGTCCGTCTTCGCGTCGCTCTGCTACTGGGTCATCATCGCCCTTCCGGGGTTCGACGACGAATACGGTTCCTCCAAGCAGGCAGCCTTGGAAGGCGCACTGGGACCGGTCCCGCAGATTGTGCTGGCATCGCTGCTGGCCTTCCTCGCCGGCCAGACCATCAACTCCTGGATCCTGGTGAAGATGAAGGCGCGGACCGGGGAAAGGTCCCTGTGGGCGCGCATCATGGGCTCCTCCGTGGCGGGTGAGTTCGTGGACACCCTGATTTTCTGCAGCATCGCCGCATCCGTGATCGGAATTACCGACGCCGCGATGTTCATGAACTACGTCCTCGTGGGCTTCCTCTACAAGACCCTCGTGGAGTTCGCCTTCGTCCCGCTGACCTCGCTCGCCATCGGCTGGGTCAAGAAGCGCGAACCGAGCTACGGCGCCTAGGACTCCGCCGCCGGCCGCCGGCCAGTTCGGAGCCAGCCAGTTCGGAGCCAGCAGCCGCCCAATTCGCCGGAAACCCGCGGTGTCGCCGTAAGTTTCCGACGACGTGGCGGGCTACCGGCGAATTCGAGTCTTTGGGGTGCGGGCTTTGGGGTGCGGGGTGCCGGGCGCCGCGACGCATTCGACGCTCAGGGGTGCCGGCGGCCGGCCAGCGCACGAAGCAGACGGTGTTTGAATTCCTGCTCGCGAAAGAGGTCCTTCCACTCCACGCGGACGAACCGCCAGCCCTCTTCAACCAAGGCCTTCTCCCGGCGCCGTTCCTCGAAGAGCACCTCGGCCGTGGGACTGTAGTCGAAGTACTTGATTTTGCCGTCGAACTCGAGTGCGACCTTTTCCTCCTTCCATGCAAAGTCCAGGCGATGGCGCCCGGCGCGGCTCGACACTTCCAGCTGCGGCTCAGGTGGCCGGATCCGCAGCCGCAGGATCAGATCGCGGGTCAGGGTCTCGCCGGGAGATTCGGAGCGCGGATCGGCCGCGGCCAGGACACGGCGGAAAGTCCGAATGCCCCGGCGGCCGTCCAGGTCATCTGCCATGGCCTGCAGGGCGCCCGGGTCCGCGCCGAGTCGAAGCGCGTGGTCGGTGAGGATCAACGCCTGCCTGTAGGGCAGCAGCATGGCGCAGTCGGCCGTCGTGCGCTCCAGGGACGTGGTCCGGAGGCCGTTCACCACGGCGACGTCGTGGTCGGCGAAGGGGCGCGTGTGGCAGCGGACGTCCCTGCCGTGTCGCTCGTTCGAGGGCCGTACTTTCTGGAGGACATGGATCACGTCATCCACTTCCCACAGGTGGAGGAGGCGGAGGCGCGCTGCGGAAGTGTGGCTGTAGTGGAAGGCGCCTGTCGACGTCGTACGCGTTCCGTGGGCCTGCGCGTAGATGAGCTGCCGGCTCCGGACAGTATGCGACTGGGCGTTCCAGAGGCTGGCGCGGATGTAGCAGCCGTGCCGGAGCCGGACGAGGGTGCCTGAATCGAGGAGCGAGCGAATGGCGCGCGAGCTGAAGCCGAGATCCAGGAGCTGTTCGGTGCGCCAGAGGTTACCGGTCGGCGGCGGCTCCAGCACGGGGTTATGCGTCATGCCACCAGCTTCGGCCGCTGCAGGAGCAGGCGGGAGGCCCCGCCGTCGCTATGTGGAAAACACGAGGGCGCCGCACCTTGGCTTCTTAGGGGGACGGCCGCTTTGGATGCCGCCCAATTCGCCGGAACGCGGCGAAGGCGCCGTCAATTTACGGCGAAGTCGGTGGTTTCCCGCGAATTCGGCGGGGCGTCAGCCGGGAACGCGGGCGGTGGTTCCGCGGACGATGAGGTCCGGCTCGATCAGCTGGCGCTCAGGCTCGAGGGCGGGGTCCTGGATCCGTGCCAGCAGGGCGCTTGCGACGCCGGACCCGACAATGTCGCTCCGGTTGTCCACCGAGGTCATGTCCAGATACCGCGACTTGGCCAGCGGGGAGTTGTCGTAGCCGATCACGGAGAGCTCTTCCGGGATGGACAAGCCCCGGGCCTTGGCTGCGGCGAAGGCGCCCAGGGCCATGGTGTCATTGGCGGCGAACAGGGCGGTCGTGTCGGGGTGGTGGTCAAGGACCCAGCAGGCGGCCGCATAGCCGTCCTCCTCAGAGGTGCCGCGGGATTCACCGGCGATCCGGGCCTCGACGCCGGCCTCCAGGATGCGGCGGCGGAAGCCCTCCCGCCGGTGGGCCGCGGCGCCGCCGGAGCCCGAGAGGTGTCCGATGCGTGTGTGGCCGAGCCCGATCAGGTGCTCCGCCGCCATGCGGCCGCCGCCGTCGTCGTCGTTGGTGATGAGCCCGGCGCCGGCGGGAACGCCGTTCCGCCAGCCGGCGACGACGGCGGGAACCCAAGTGCCGGCCATCATGGACTCGCTCGGCTCGGCGGCGATGACGAGGCCCTCCACATGCATGGACAGCAGGCCGTCCACGGCCTCCGTGATGCGGTTCTCGCCGGGGCGGGAATCGGCGAGGGTGACCTGGTAGCCGCGGGGGGAGAACACGGATTCCATGCCGCGCAGGAGGTCCACGAACCATGGGTTCCGGAAGTCGTCAATGACCAGCCCGATGCTTTTCGTCTGGCTGCTGGCGAGCGTGGTCGCCGCCCGGCTGGGGCGGTAACCGAGCTCCGACATGGCCGCCCGGACGGCCTCCCGACGCTTCTCGCTGACCTTTGACGGGTTTTGAAGCACGAGCGAGACCAGTGACGGGGAGACGCCGGCGCTCTTGGCGACGTCGTAGATCGTCGGGCGGCGGGTTCTGGGGGTATTCAACGACATCTGCAGGGCCTTTCACGTCTCATCCGAGGATAACCGGTCAACCATTGACAGGACATATGGACATAGCTACGCTTTTGTTCAGCGCCAGATTTTGTAGCGCTCCAATTTCTACCGTCGGGCCGTCGGCCTGACCGAATTTCAAAGGAGAAATCGATGGCTGACAGTTTGGGAGTTGCCGTAATCGGCGCCGGCATGGCAGGAAAAGCGCATGCGGCCGCGTACCGCACGGCGTCGGCGCTCTACAGCCCGGTTCTTCCTCCTATCCGGCTGGTCTCCATCGGCGACGTCAACGCCGAGTTCGGTTCCCTGGCCGCGAAGCGTTTCGGCTACGAACGCCACGACACCTCGTGGCAGGCGATCGCCGAGGCCGATGACATCGACGTCGTGAGCGTCGTGATCGCGAACTCCCTCCACCGCGAAGTCGTGGAGGGCCTGCTGGCCGCCGGCAAGCATGTGCTGTGCGAGAAGCCGCTGAGCGACTCAATCGAGGACGCCCGCGCCATGGCCGAGGCGGCCCGCAGTGCCAGTTCGATTGCCCGCATCGGGTTCACCTTCCGCCGCACGCCGGGCATCGCCTACATCCGGGACCTCATCCGCACCGGCGTGCTGGGAAACGTCCTGCACTTCAGCGGCCGCTACTGGACCGACTACGGGTTCAGCCGGTCGGCGCCCATGAGCTGGCGCTACAAGGGCGGCCCGGGCTCCGGGGCCCTGGCCGACGTCGGCAGCCACCTGACGTACGTCGCTGAGTTCCTCTGCGGCGACATCAAGTCCATCAGCGGCGGACGCCTCAGCACCGTGATCGACAAGCGCCCGCTGCCGCTGGGCGCCGTCATGGGCCACGACCACGCCGCGGTCAGCGACACGTTCGAGCCGGTCGAGAACGACGACTACGCGGTGTTTTCCGCCGAATTCGAGAACGGTGCAGGCGGCTTCGAGGTCTCCCGGGTCGCCGCAGGGCACGCGAACAGCCTCATCTTCGAGGTCTTCTGCGAGAACGGCGCCGCCCGGTTCGACCAGCGCCGCCCCGCGGAGATCGAGCTGTTCCTCAACGACGGCCCGGCCAACGAAAACGGCTACCGCCAGGTGATCCTCGGCCCCGGACACCCCTACATCGCCGGCGGGCTGGCCATGGACGCGCCCAGCGTCGGCTTCGGCCAGAACGACGCCTTCGGCTACCAGGCCCGGGCCTTCCTCGAGGAGGTCGCCGGCCTCAGCGAGGCGGACTCCCTGCCCCGCTGCGCCACGTTCGACGAGGGCGTGCGCAACATGGAGCTGCTCGGCGCAGTCACCGAATCCGCCCTCAACAACGGAAAGAAAATCACGCTATGAAACTCGGCGTCTACAACGCAATCCTGCACGACCGGCCCCTTCCCGAGGCCCTCAAGGTCATCGCCAACCTCGGACTGACCGGCATCGAAATCAACACGGGCGGGTTCCTGCCGGCCGTCCACGTCCCCACCATGGACCAGATCCTGGAAAGCGATGCGGCCCGCGATGACTACCTCGCGATTTTCGAGGGCACCGGCGTCTCGATTGCCGGCCTGAACTGCAATGGCAACCCGCTGCACCCCAAACGTGAGATCGGCGGGAAGCATGCCGAGGACATCCGCCGCTCCATCCGGCTGGCGCAGCGGCTGGGACAGGACCGTGTGGTGACCATGTCCGGCCTGCCCGGCGGCGAACCCGGGGCCACCACGGTCAACTGGGTGGTCAACGCCTGGAACTCGGCGGCCCTGGACGTGCTCGACTACCAATGGGGCATCGCGGCCGACTTCTGGAAGGAAACCGACCGCCTGGCCGCCGACCATGGCGTGAAGGTGGCCCTCGAGCTGCACCCGCAGAACATCGTGTTCAACACCGCCGACGTCCACAAGCTCATTGAGCTTACCGGCGCGACCCATGTCGGCGTCGAGCTGGACGCCTCGCACCTGTTCTGGCAGCAGATGGATCCGGTCGCGGTGGTCCGCGAACTCGGCCCGCTGGTCTTCCAGGCCGCGGCGAAGGACGTCCGCATCAATACCGCCAACGCAGCGCTCTACGGTGTCCTCGACAACAGCTTCCGGCGACTCTCCCCGGACGAAAACCGCACCAACCTCGGCGGCGACGAGTGGGCCAACGAATGGCCCAAGGACTCCGCCTGGGACTTCGTTGCCCTGGGCCGCGGGCACGACACGGCCTACTGGGCCGAGTTCCTGCGCGCGCTCTACGAGGTGGACCCGGAGATGCTGGTCAACATCGAGCACGAGGACGTCTCTCTGGGCCGGATCGAGGGCCTCCAGGTGGCGGCCAAGGTCCTGCGGGACGCCGACTCGGCACTCGCGGCGTCGCTGCACCTCACCAACTGACGGCCCGGCACCCAAGTCCTGCCGCCGAGTCGCCGGAACACTGCGGGGTCGCCGGAAACTTCCGGCGATCTCGCACGGTTCCGGCGACCTCGACGCCGGGGCGACCTCGACGCCGGGGCCGCACCGACGCCGGGGCCGCACCGACGCCGGGGCGACCTAGGAGTAGTAGTTCGCCAGGGTCTCGGCCTTGAACTCGAAGAAGTTGCCGGCCTCGATGGCGAGCCGGGCGTCGTCGACCATCTTCACCACGAAGCGCTCGTTGTGGATCGAGATCAGGGTGGCCGAGACCATCTCCTTGGCCTTGAACAGATGATGGATGTAGGCCCGCGAATAGTTCAGGCAGGCGTAGCAGTCGCAGCCCTCCTGCAGCGGGCCGAAGTCGCGTTTGTACTTCGCGCCGGAGAGGTTGTACCGGCCGGTGGGGTGGTAGAACGCCGAGTTGCGGGCCACCCGGGTGGGGGAGACGCAGTCGAAAGTGTCCGCGCCGTTTTCAATGGCCGTAAAGATGTCGTCCGGTTCGGAGATGCCCAGCAGGTGCCGCGGCTTGTTCTCCGGCAGCTCCTCGTTGCACCAGCGCACGATCGTGCCGAGGTTCTCTTTCTCCAGCGCCCCGCCGATCCCGAAGCCGTCGAAGTTCATGCCGCCGAGGTCGCGGCAGGCCTTGCGGCGCAGGTCCTCGTACTGGGCGCCCTGGATCACCCCGAACAGGGCCTGGTAGGGCTTGCCGGCGCGCTCGTCCGTGAGCCGGAAGTGCTCGGTGATGCACCGCTCGGCCCAGCGCCGGGTCCGCTCCAGGGACTCCTCCTGGTAGCCGCGGGAGTTCTGCAGCGTGGTGAGCTCGTCGAACGCGAACATGATGTCCGCGCCGATCTGGTGCTGGACGTTCATGGAGATCTCGGGGCTGAAGCGGTGCCGGTCGCCGTTGAGGTGGCTCTTGAACCACACGCCTTCCTCGTCCACGTGGGCCAGGCGTTCTTTGCCGGGTGCGACTGCGTCGTCCGGCCCCGAATGGTCCACCGATTTCATGTCGATGACCTTCTTGAACCCGGAGCCCAGGCTCATCACCTGGAACCCGCCGGAATCGGTGAACGTCGGACCGCGCCAGTTCATGAACGCCCCCAGGCCGCCGGCCTCGTCCAGGATGTCCGCGCCCGGCTGCAGGTACAGGTGGTAGGCGTTGGCCAGCACCGCCTGCGCGCCGAGTTCGGCAATGGATTCCGGCAGCACGGACTTGACCGTGGCCTTGGTGCCGACGGCGATGAACGCCGGGGTTTGGATCTCCCCGTGCGGGGTGGCTATGGTGCCGGTCCGGCCCAGGAACTCACCGCCGTTGGCGGCAACCTGCCCGGCCGACGGCGGGCACGTCTCGCTCAGGCGTTTGCCCACGCGGAAGGAGAACTCGGACTGCCGGGCAGGCGCGGGGGACGAAGACTCGAAGTCAGGATTGGCTGGCACGGTTCAAGTGTGCCAGCTAACGCAGCTCTGGACTCAGTGGACGGGATCCGATGTGGGGTAGTTCTCAGCCCGCCACTTGTCCCAGTAGTCGCGGACCGCCTCCAACTGGTGGGCCCCGAGGTCGTAGGTGGAGACGATTGCGAGGGATCCGCCGTCGGGCCGGACGTCGGCGATGGCGGGCTGGTCCGCCACGATCAGCAGGCCGTCCCCGTGCTCGGCATAGTTGTGGACGGTCAGACCCACCTGGTGGTTGCTGCGGAACCACACTTTGCCGGAGATTTCCTCGCCCGTGGGCAGGGTGAGCGAATACGGGTCCCCCGGCGCCGGGACATCGCTCAGCCCCAGCCTTTCGATCGCGGACCCGCCTGAGCCGGGAACGGAGAAGAAGAAGGTCCGGCGCTTACCATGCGGGTGGCGCTCCAGGGTGAAGCGCAACTGGTGGAGGAATGTCAGCCAGCCCTGGGTGATGTCCTCGTCCCAGGCCGCCCACTCGGAATTGTGGTCGATTGCCGCCCGGGTGACGCTGACCTCCGTGCCCGTGGGGACAGGTTTCAAGGTGAAAACGTCGCCGCCGTCGACCACCAGGGAGGTGTGGTCGGCGCCTTCGACCACATTGGGGCCGAAGTAGATTTCGTTGATTTCGGCCTCTTGGTCATCGGCCACCCAGCCGTGCCATTGGGCGATCTTGGCGGGTTCGCGCAGCATGGTCCAAACTTGCTGCGCGTCGGAATTGATCACAACGCTCAGATTGTTCGTCATGGGGTGAATCTACAACTCCGGGACCGCCACGGGTAGGGCCCAACGCTAGACCTCAGGCGCGGACCGATTCGAGCTCGTTGGCGATCCGGCGTTCCAGCTCAACGGTGCCAATTGTTTCGGAGCTGCCGTGCGCGCGCAGGAACAGGAGCGCCTCGAGCCGCAGCAGGCGCCAGTCGCGTTCCGCATCCTGGTTCGCGTTGTCGATCGAGCGGAAGATTTCCTTGTCGTACAGGTTGGGCTCGTTGAGCGAGCGCTGGCGCACCTTGGCGTTGATCCTGGCCTTGAACGGGTCCGTTTCCATGGCCTCCGGCGCGCGGAGCAGTTTCTCGTAGATCCCGGCGCGCTGGTCCTGACCCAGCTGGCGGCAGATGTAGCTGGAGAGCGCCAGCGATGACTCCACGGAGGCCCAGCGGTCGGGGTTGCCGTCGAACGGCAGGACGTTGAGCAGGTCCGCGACCGCCAGGGCGTTGTCGGGGTCCTTGAGGGTGACGAAGAGCTCGTGCGCGAGGTCGCTGAGATCCTTCAGGCAGCTCCCGGACTTGGTGTTGATGCCCTTGGCGAGCCGTTCACTGAGCAGGAGGACCCCGACGGCGCCCGGATGGTCCTCGGCCGCGGCCTCCACGACAGACTCCGGCGTGCCGTCGGGGGCCGGGATGAGTGCCAGGTCCGCTTCGCTGGGTCCGCTCACCGCGGGCGGCGCAACAGGCTGGGGAGGAACGACGACGGCGGCGGCCGCCGTATTGTCGGGCCCGGCAGCGTCGGATTCAGGTGCGTCGGCCCCGGGTGTGTCGGATTCAGTTGTGCCAGGCCCGGCAGTGTCGGATTCAGTTGTGCCAGGCCCGGGTGCGACCGGCTCAGCCTCGTCCGGCGCAGGGGCGCCGCCATCGGAAGGAGTTGGCGTGCCGGTCGCGCCGCCGTCGGACGCCGGTGTGCCGGCCCCGGCGTCGTCCGTGACGCGGACCAGTGATCCCGCCGCGATCCGCAGCACACCGCCGCCGCTGAGGGTCGTCAACACCATGGCGGGAGTACCAAAATCGTCGGTTTCGACATCCACGCGATGGATCTCTGCGGAGCGGTTTCCGTCAGGCAGAATCAGGTGGTCGCCGGCCCGCAGAGATCCAGCCTGCTGTTCACTGTAGTTCCGGGAGGCTGGGGGGTGGGTCATCGGGAGTCCTTAAAGTTCTCTTGCGGTCCGCCCAACAGTCTACAAAATCGGCCGCACGAAGTCGGGGACGCAGGGGAGCCCCCGAGAGTCCCGGCCGGCGCCGGGCCCCAGCGAAGCGGCTAGTTGCCGACTCCCGCGAACGCCAGTGCCTGCCGGATCAGGGCCCCCCGGCCGCCGCTGAATTCCAGCTGCACGTCGGTGCTCATGACCTCCTGCGGGGTCATCCAGGTCAGCTCAAGGGCGTCCTGCCGCGGGGAGCATTCGCCGGTCACAGGAATGACGTACGCCAGGGCAACGGCGTGCTGGCGGTCGTCCGTGAAGCCGGTATGGGACGGGGACGGGAAGTACTCGGCCACGGTGAACGGCACCGGGCTGACCGGAAGCTGCGGGAAGGCGAGCGGGCCCAGGTCCTTCTCCATGTGGCGGAGCAGCGCGGCGCGGATGGTCTCGCGGTAGAGAACGCGGCCGGACACCAGGGACCGGACCATGGTGCCGTCCTCGTCGGCCTGCAGGAGGGTGCCGACCTCGTTCACGAACCCGAGGGGGTCCAGCCGGACCGGAACAGCCTCGACATAGACCATCGGCAGCCTGCCCCGCGCTTCGAACAGGTCGTCGTCGGAGAGCCAGCCGGGATTCGGGTCAGGGGTGCGCACATTCATGGTTAAGTTCTACCCCATCCCGTCCCCGAACCCCGCGCCGTCACTCAGATCGCCAGCACCGATTCCAGCGGCTCGCCGGCGGCAATCCGTGCCAGCAGCGCCGGCTCGGCGGCGTCCGAGTCCAGGGCCAGGCCCAGGACGTCGGCTGCCGCCTCCGCGGACAGGACGATCACGCCGTTGTCGTCACCGAGCACCCAGTCGCCCGGATTGACCTGGACGCCGCCGCACTGCACCGGGACATTGACGGCGGAGACGGCGCTGCGGACCCGCTTGGTGGTCAGGCACGAGGTCCCGCGGGCGAAGACCGGCAGGCCGGTCGCGCGGAGCTCCAGGATGTCGGTGGCCACGCCGTCGACGACGACGCCGGCAGCGCCTTGCGCGGTGGCCGCTGCGGCGGTGACCGCGCCCACCGGCGCGTGCCGGTGGTCCCCGGACATGTCCACGACCAGCACCGCGCCGGGGTACAGCTCCAGCAGGGCGCGGTTCATGGCGTAGGCGTCATTTTCCGCAATGCGCACCGTGACCGCGGGGCCCGCCACCTTGACGCCGTCGAGCAGCGCCCGGATGGCCGGATCCACGAATCCGTCCTCCAGGAAGTGCCCGATCGTGGGGTAGCTGACGGCGGCGAGCCCCTCGCGGAGCCCCTCGGCGAGCCCTGCGTTCACCGCGTTCACGACGTTCACGGGGCGTCCGGCGCCGTGGCGCCGGCAACCACGGCAACGCATTCGATTTCCAGCGCGACGCCCCACAGGCTCACGCAGACAGTGGTCCGCGCCGGCTTGGCCGCCCCGAAGAACTCGGAGTAAACCCGGTTGTAAGCCTCGAGCTGGCTGGGATCCGTGAGGTAGCCGTTGACCTTGACCACATGCTCCAGGCCGGACCCGGCCGCCTCGAGCACGGACCGGAGGTTGATGATGGTCTGGCGGACCTGGTCCTCGAACGTGTCCGGCTGGTCCTCCAGCCCGCTGATCGCGGGGATCTGGCCGGCGGTGAACACGAACCCGTTGGCGGCGACCGCCTGGGAGAACGGGCCGACGGCGGCCGCGCCGCCCGGGATCTGCGCGATCCGTCGGACGGACTCTGTTACGGGCTGAACAGCGGGATCGACAGCGGGGAGAACGGCCTGTGGAGCTGTCATTTGGCAGCCACCGCTTCGGCGGCCGGGCCGGTGCTCGCGTCGGTGGTTGCGTCAGTGACTGCGTCAGTCGGGGCGGAGTCGACGGCGTCGATGTTGCCGTGCCGGGTTTCGGTCAGGACGAACAAGGCGCCGAGCGAGACGAGGGCGGCGGCCATGATGTACCACGCGATGGAGGAACTCTGGTGGGTCATGCCGAGCAGCCAGGTGGTGATGAACGGCGTGGCGGCGCTGCCGAGGAGTCCGGAGAGCATGTAGGCCACCGACAGTCCCGAGTAGCGGACCTTGGAACCGAAGAGTTCGGCGAGGAACGTGGCGATCGGGCCGTAGTTCGCGGCGAAGGCCGTCATCATGGCGAGGTACGCGACGAAGAGCAGCGGCACGGACTTGGTGTCCATCAGCCAGAACATCGGGAACGCGAGGGCTGCCTCGGCGGCCACTCCGGCGTAGATGATCGGCTTGCGGCCGTGCTTGTCAGAGAGCCGGCCGAAGAAAGGGATCAGGACAAAGCACAGGGCGCAGGCGGCCAGCACGACCCATAGCATCAGGGCCTCCGAGTGGCCCAGTTCCTTTTTACCGTAGGAGACGCCCGAGGCCACAAGCAGGGTGAAGGTGCTGCCGGTGGACAGGGTGGCAACGCCGCCGAGGATGACCTGCTTCCAGTACTTGGCCATGAGGGCGGCGAACGGCAACTTGGCCTTGGCGCCGGCTTCCTTGACCGCCTGGAAGGACGGGGTTTCCTCGATGTGCAGCCGGATGTAGATGCCCACGGCCACGAGCAGCGCGGAGGCCAGGAACGGGATGCGCCAGCCCCAGGCGAGAAGCTCTTCGGTGCTGACCGTCGAGGCGACAATGAGGAACGCCACGTTGGCGATCAGGGTTCCGGCGGGCACGCCCACCTGGACCAATGAGCCGTAGAACCCGCGCTTGGATGCGGGAGCGTGCTCCACCGTCATCAGGACCGCTCCGCCCCATTCGCCGCCCAGGGCCAGGCCCTGGATGACGCGCAGGAAGAGCAGCAGCAGCGGCGCCATGATCCCGATGCTGTTGTAATCCGGCAGCAGGCCGATGGCGAAGGTGGCGGCGCCCATTGTCAGCAGTGAAATCAGGAGCATGGATTTGCGGCCCAGGCGGTCCCCGAAGTGGCCGAAGATGATGGCGCCGACCATGCGTGCAATGTAGGCGGAGGCGAAGGTTCCGAAGGCGAGCATGGTGCCCACGATGGGGTCGAAGCTGGGGAAGAAGATCTTATTGAACACGAGCGCGGATGCCGTGCCGAAAACAAAGAGGTCGTACCACTCAACGGTGGTGCCGATGACGCTGGCGAGAGCGATTTTGCGCATTTTTGCGAGGTCCAGACGGGCAGCCGCGTGGGAGGTGGTTTCTACCGATTGAGCCATCAATATCTCCAGATGGGGGTGCGGGGACGAATGTCCAGTGCAAGGTAGTAGCCAACTATTCTGTGTTGGTGATCACAGCTCAATGGCAAAAACCCCACCAGTAAAGGCCTCGAAGTGTGTGTTCACACAACTATCAGGCCCAGGCGACCACCAGCCGCGCGGCCTGGGCCGGAATGGTCAGGTCGATCCCGGTCAGTTCCTGGAAGCGGTTGAGCCGGTTCAGGATGGTGTTCCGGTGGCAGAACAGCTGTTCCGCCGTGGCCGTGATGTTGCCGGTGGAGAGATAGTGCTGCACCGTTTCCCGGAGACGTTCCCGTTCCCCGCCGCGGCATTCCTCCATGGCTTCCTCCAGCTGGGCGGCGAGGTCGAGCCCGGCGTCCTGGAGGTTTTGCTGGGCAAACCGGGCCCATGCGGCATCCGCGGACAGGGGACCGGCGTCGCTGGGGCGCAACAGGGCCGCAAGGCTCTCTGCGGTCCGGGCGGCGGCGGGTAGGCCGCGCAGCCCGTGCACCTCCGGGACATAGCCGGAGGGAATATCCGCCACGAGCGGCGGGGGCTGCGGCGCGCTCCGCGCTTCTCCGGACCTCCCCGACGGTGTCCACGACAAGAGCGGCCAAAACAGGTACGTGTTTCCGCCGGATTCGTGCAGGAAGATCTTCTGTCGGCGCTGGGCGGCGCCGAATTGGGTAGCGGCCGCACGAAGGCGGGCGCCGGCGTCGCCGCTGGCAGCCACGAGGCCGCAGCGGGCATCCGGCCCGATGCCCAGGGCGGAGCCAACCTGCGCGGACGTCTCGGCCGAGGGCGTGCTCTGGTTGAACAGCCGGGCGATAAATTCGTGCTGGATGCTGGACTCCTCCTGGGCCATGCGCACGCGCTCGGTCAGGTAGCTCATGTGGGTGCGGGTGGCGAACTCGTCGACGACCCGCCAGACCTGGTCCACCCGGGAGGCCAGCAGACCGGCATCCTCCGGTGCGGCGATCTCCAGGAGGTCTGCCCACAGGATGCTGAAGTCCAGCCGCACCGCCGAGGTCAGGGACTCCGGCGGTATCCCGGCCCTCGCCCGTTTGGACCCGAGGTCCGAGGCAAAGGCGAGCAGCCCGTCCCGTGCAGTGTCCGCCGGGCCGCCCCGCAGCCCATGGATGAGCCGGCGGAACGTCTCCCGCGCCGTGTCCCGGATTTCCAGGACAGTCACCTGGCTGTCGCCGTATTCCGGGATTTGCCGGACCCGGGCGGTGAACGCCTGGGCCAGGAGGTCCAGCCGCCCTTCCAGCTGGTCCACCAGCTCGCTCCAGCGGAAAGCATCGCCCGGCGATTCAAAATTGTGCATTCTCACATTCTAGGGTCTGTAAAGCGTGGCGCACTGCTAGTTATTTTGGGAAAAGCTACTGGCAGAATGGAATGAAGCACGAAGCGTGAGCCCACTCACACCCGCCGGAAGCGTCGGCGCCCGAATCGTCTCGGCCCGAATCGTCACGGACGGAACTGTCCCCGGATGGGGGTGACCGCACAGGGCCACCGTCAAGACCCGTCACATTTCTTTGGAGTAATCATGGCAAGCAGCGCAAGCAACGCCACTACCACCGCCAGTCCGCAGTTGCCCGGGGTTGTCGATGAGAGCGTGGCCAAGAAAGTCGCCCTCGCGGCCCTCGTCGGCACAGCGCTGGAGTGGTACGACTTCTTCCTGTTCACCACCGCCGCGGCGCTCGTGTTCAACGCCCAGTACTTCGTGTCCCAGGACCCCTTCGTCTCGGCCATGAGCTCCTTCGCCACCCTGGCCGTGGGCTTCGTGGCCCGCCCGATCGGCGGCTTCATCTTCGGTGCCCTGGGCGACAAGGTGGGGCGCAAGAAGATCCTGATGGTCACTATCGTGGGTATCGGCCTCGTGACCGGGCTCATCGGCCTGCTGCCGAACTACATGACGATCGGCGTCGCGGCCCCCATCCTGCTGGTCGCGCTGCGCATCCTGCAGGGCCTCGCCGTCGGCGGCGAGTGGAGCGGCGCCGTCATTATCGCCGTCGAAAACGCCCCGGTCGCCAAACGCGCCCGCTACGCAGCCCTCCCGCAACTCGGCTCGCCGATCGGCACCATCCTGTCCTCCGGCGGGTTCTTCGGAATGCTGTACCTGGTGGGCCAGGCCAACTTCGACGCGTGGGGCTGGCGCATCCCGTTCATCGCGGCGATCCCGCTGCTGGCCGTTTCGATGTGGATCCGCAGCAAGCTCAGCGAATCCCCGGAATTCGAAGCCCTCATGGAGTCCGGCGAGACCGAGCACGCCCCCATCCGCGGAGTCCTGACGAAGAGCTGGCGCCAGATCCTGGTGGGCATGTGCTCCGCGCTGCTGGGTATCGGCGGTTTCTACCTCATCACCAGCTTCGTGGTCTTCTATGGCACCAAGGTGCTCAAGATGCCCTACGAAACGCTGCTGCTCGGCTCGCTGCTGGCCGCCGTCGTGGAAATCTTCGCGCTGGTCTGGGCCGGGCGCATGGGCGAGAAGTTCGGCGCCAGCAAGGTCATCCTCTGGGGCGGCGTCGCCTCCGCCGTCATCGCCGTACCCGTCTTCCTGGCCATCGACACCGCCAACCCCGTCCTGGTCATCCTGGCCATGATCGTCGGCGTATCCACCCTGTCCGTCCCGTACGCGGTGTCCGGCACGGCCCTGACCGCACTCTTCGCCACGAAGGTCCGGTACACCGGCGTCGCCATCACCTCCAACAGCGCCGGCGTCATCTCCGGCTTCGTGCCGCTGATCGCCACGGCCCTCGTGGCCGCCAACGGCAACTCGTTCTGGCCCGGCGCCATCATCTTGCTGGTGGTCTCCGCGCTGACCGCGCTGTCCGGCATTTTCCTCCCCGCACTGAGCATCGAAGAAAAGGGAATGAAGCATTGAGCACAACAACCACCGCCGGGCACCTGATTGTTGCCCAGCTGGAACGAGCCGGTATCCAGCGCGTCTACGGCGTCCCCGGGGAGAGCTTCCTGGACGTGCTGGACGGCCTGCACGGATCCTCCATTGAAACGGTGGTGACCCGCCACGAGGGCGGCGCCGGATTCATGGCCCTCGCCGAAGGCCGGCTCACGGAGCTTCCGGGCGTGGCCATGGTGACCCGAGGTCCGGGCGCGGCCAACGCCTTCATCGCCATCCACACCGCATACCAGGACGCCACCCCGATGATCCTGTTCGTGGGCCTCATCCCGGTCGCGGACCGCGGCCGGGAGTCGTTCCAGGAATTCGACATCAACGCCTGGTTCGGCAGCACCGCCAAGAAAGTCGTGACGCTCGACGACGCCGCCTCCGCCGCCCGCGTGGTGGACGACGCCATCTTCACAGCACTCAGCGGCCGGCCGGGACCCGTGGTGATCGGCCTGCCCGAAGACGTGCTGGTCCACTCCATCGAATCGGCCACGGTGGAGCCCCGGACAGTCGCCCGGACTGAACCTGCAGCAGCCGATCTCGCCGGCCTCGAGACGCGCCTGGCCGCGTCCAGGAAGCCCCTGATCGTGGTGGGCGGCGAAGGCTGGGACCAGGGAGCCTCCGACGCGCTGGCCGGCTGGGCCGCACGCCACGGCGTCCCGGTGCTCGCAGACTTCCGCGCCTACGACGCCGTCCCGCACAACAGCGACGCCTACGCCGGCTACCTCGGCTACGCCCGCAGCGACGCCAACGCCCGCCGCCTCGACGAGGCCGACCTGCTGGTCTTCGTCGGCTGCGTCCGCGCCGACGTGCTCTCCGACGGCTACAAGCGCGGACTGGATGCCGTCACCGTCGTCGTCCACCCCGGCGCCGATCTGCTGGGCCACTTCGGCCGGCTGGACCAGCACATTCCAGCCCACGTCTCGTCCTTCGCCACCGCACTCGCCGCCACGGATTCCGCGGCGGATCCCGAGGCCGGCTGGCTGGCCGGGGCCCGCGCCGACTACGAGAAGTTCTCCACCGCGCAGCCGGACAGCGGGAACGGAGTGGACTCGGAATATGTGGACCTCGACGTCGTCATGGAAATCCTCAAACAGGAAATGGACGACGACGCCGTCATCACCTATGGGGCCGGGAACCACTCGCTGTGGCCGGCCCGCTACCTGAAGCACAACACCGCGAACTCGCTCGCCGCACCCCGCAACGGGGCCATGGGCATGGGGATCCCGGCGGCGGTGGCTGCCTCCCTGGCCTACCCCGGCCGCCAGGTGATTTCCGTGGCCGGTGACGGCTGCTTCATGATGAACGGCCAGGAAATGGCCACGGCCATGGGCCACGGCGGGAAGTTCATCGCCCTCGTGGTGGACAACGGCATCTTCGCCACGATCCGTGAGCACCAGGAAGGCCACTACCCGGGCCGGCCCTCGGGCACGCACATGACCAACCCGGACTTCGCCGCGCTGGCCCGGTCCTACGGCGGCTACGGCGAACGCGTGGAGAAGGCAGAGGACTTCGGCGCCGCTTTCCGCCGTGCCGTCGACTCCGGGCTGCCCGCGGTCCTGCACCTCCCGCAGGACCCCACCACCCGCTCACCCAAGACCGCCAGCAACTGACCGGAGCCCGTCATGATCACCCTGCACAACATCATCAACGGTGAGATCGTCCCCGGCAGCGCCGCCGACGGTTCGGACGCGGCCACCCTGCCGTTCTTCGACCCCGCCACCGGAGTCCAGCTCGGCACCGCCCCGGACAGCGACGCCGCCACCGTGGACCGCGCCTTCCAGGCCGCCCACACCGCCTTCCAGAGCTACAAGCGGACCACCCCCGCCGAACGCCAGGCCATGATGCTCAAACTCGCCGACCTCATCGAGGCCAACGTCGACAGGCTCCTGGACGCCGAGGTAGCCTGCACCGGCAAGCCGCGCCAGATCACCCGCGAGATCGAGATCCTCCGCGGCGCCGACCAGCTGCGCTTCTTCGCCGGCGCCTGCCGCGTGGTGTCCGGGACCGCCCAGACCGAATACGTCCGCGGCTTTTCCTCCACCGTCCGGCGTGAACCCCTCGGCGTGGTCGCCCAGATCACCCCGTGGAACTACCCGTTCATGATGGCCATCTGGAAGATCGGACCGGCGCTCGCCGCCGGCAACACGCTGGTCGTGAAACCGGCCGACACCACGCCTTGGTCCACCCTGGTGCTGGGCGAACTGGCGCAGGAGGCCTACCCCGCCGGCGTCGTCAACGTCATCTGCGGTGGCCGGGGGACCGGTGCCGCCATGGTGGATCACGAGATCCCGGAAATGGTGTCTATCACCGGCTCCACCAGGGCCGGGGCCCAGGTGATGTCCGCGGCGTCGAAGACCCTCAAGGACGTCCATCTGGAACTCGGCGGCAAGGCACCGGCGATCGTTTTCGCCGACACCGACATTGACGTGGCGGCCAGGGAGATCGCGCTCGGTGCGTTCTTCAACGCCGGGCAGGACTGCACCGCCGTGACCCGTGTGCTCGTCGAGGACTCCATCCACCAGGAGTTCGGTGCCGCGCTCGCCGCGGCAGCCGCAGCGCTGCAGGTGGGCGGCGACGCCGCGGACCTGGGCCCGCTGAACAGCGCCGCCCAGCTGGACCGGGTGGAAGGCTTCATGTCCCGGCTGCCCGCGAACGCCAGGGTCCTGGCCGGCGGCAAGCGGACGGGCGCCGGCTTCCACTTCGAACCCACCGTGATCGACGGGGTGTTCCAGGCCGACGAGGTGGTCTGCGAGGAAATCTTCGGACCCGTCGTCACCATCCAGCCCTTCCGGGACGAGGCCGAAGCCTTGGAGCTGGCCAACGGGACCAAGTACGCGCTGGCCTCCAGCGTCTGGTCCAACAACCACGGAGTGGTCACGCGGGTCTCGAACGAGCTGGACTTCGGCGCCGTCTGGATCAACTGCCACCAGGTGATCCCCGCCGAGGCGCCGCACGGCGGTTTCAAGCACTCCGGGACCGGCAAGGACCTCTCAGTCTTTGGCCTGGAGGACTACACCCGCATCAAGTCAGTCACCACCTCCCACCGCTAAAGAACCGCGTAGGTAACCCTTGAAACTCGATCTGCTGCTGCGCAACGCGGACATCATCACCATGGATGAGCGCCGCCCGCATGCCACCTCGCTGGGCGTCTGGCAGGGCCGGATTGTGGGCCTCGACGACGACCTGGCCGGCCTGGACGCGGCCGAAGTCCTGGACCTCGGCGGCGCCACCGTGACCCCCGGCTTCATCGACGCCCACTGCCACACCACCTGGTTCGGGCTCGGCCTGGGCGAACTGGACGTCTCCGCCGCGCGCGGCCTGCACCAGCTCTACGCCCTGCTGGAGGCCGGCATGGCGGCAGACAGCGCGCAGCCTGAGGCAGGGCCAGAGTCTGAGGCAGGGCCAGAACCCGGGACCGGACCGGCGCCGGACTGGCTGCTGGCCACCGGCTTCAGCCAGCAGCAGCACGGCGGCGAGTTCCCGGACATCACCGTTTTGGACCGGATCACGGGAAACCGGCCGCTGTTCATGCGGCACAACTCCGGCCACATGGCCGTCGTCAACACCGCCGCCCTCCGGCTGGCCGGCGCCGAACCGGCGTCGTTTCCGGACCCCGACGGCGGCGTCATTGTCCGCGACGCCGACGGCCGCCCCACCGGGCTGGTCCAGGAAACCGCGCAGCAGCTGATCCAGCAGCTGATCCTGCCGTACTCGTCCGAGGCGATCGAAGCCGCACTGGACCGGGCCACCACCTACTACGCCGCGGAGGGCATCACGAGCTTCACCGAGGCCGGGATCGGCGGCGGCTGGATCGGCCACAGCCCCGTGGAACTGGCCGCCTACCAGCGGGCGGCAGCCGCGGGCAGGCTGCACGCCCGGGCGCAGCTGATGCCCGTCCTGGATGTGCTCCACCCGCTCGGCGGGCAGCACCCGCCGGGCACCACGCCGGCCGGACTGGATCTGGGCATCGCCAGCGGCTTCGGCGGCGACTTCCTGTCCCTGGGCCCGGCGAAGGTGTTCCTGGACGGGTCACTGCTCGGCGAAACGGCCGCGGTCAGCCATGACTACTGCAGCCACGGCGGGACGGACAACACCGGCAACACCGGCTACTTCCAGGCCGAACCGGATGAGCTGCGGGCAAAGATCGAGGCCGCCTACGCGGCCGGCTGGTCGATCGCGGCGCACGCCATCGGCGACCGCGCCGTTGACCTCGCGATCGACATCATCACCGGCTGCGCCGCCAAATACGGCCCCCGGGCCGTGCCCAACAGGATCGAACACGCCTCGATGACCCGGCCGGAACAGCTGCAACGGCTGGCCGCCGCGGACATCGCCGTCACCCCGCAGGCGAGCTTCTTCGCCGACGGCGGGGACGGCATGACGCTGTCCCTCGGCCCGGAACGGCTCGGTTGGGCCTACCGGGCGGCGTCGTTCCTGTCCGCCGGTGTGACACTCGCCGGCAGTTCCGACCGCCCCGTGGCCGACGGAAACGTGCTCCGCGGCATGCAGGCGTTCGTGGACCGGCGCACCGCCTCCGGGGCCGTTTTCGGGAACCCGGACGAGCGGCTGAGCCCGCTCCAGGCCCTGGCGGCGTATACCACCGGAGCCGCCGCAGCCACCGGCGCCTCCGGTGTCAAAGGCTCGCTGACCGTCGGGAAGCTCGCCGATTTCACCGTCCTGTCCGGGTCCCCGCTCACCGCGGCCAGCATCGCCGGGCTCCAGGTGCTGGCCACCGCCGTCGGGGGGGACTTTACGTTCCGGACCGCCGGCATCATGACCCCGGTTGCGGCCCATCCGGCCGCAACCGGTCCATTCTTCAACCCAGCTACCAACCGTTCATAGGGGAAAACCGTGACTACTCACACCACTTTCAGCACCCGCGACGCCGCGTTCGTGCGGGACTTCCACACCATGAGCGAATTCGGCGCTACCGAGAACGGCGGCGTGGACCGCCAGGCTGCCAGCGTGCCGGACGGCCAGCAGCGGCAGTGGCTCACCGGCCTCCTGGAGGCCAACGGCTTCACCGTCCGGTTCGACCGGGCCGGCAACCAGTGGGGCCTTTACGAGGCCGTGCCGGGCGCTCCCTTCGTCGTGGTGGGCTCCCACATGGATTCCCAGCCGACGGCGGGACGCTACGACGGCGCGTACGGCGTGCTTGCCGCAGCCCACGCGGCGTTCCGCCTCGTGGAGCAGTGGGCCGCGGCCGGGGACGCCGGGCAGCCCCGTTTCAACATCGCGGTGGTCAACTGGTTCAACGAGGAGGGCTCACGCTTCAAGCCGTCCATGATGGGTTCCTCCGTCTACACCGGAAAGCTCGAACTCGAAACCGCGCTGGCCACCAAGGACGCGGCCGGAGTCACGGTCCGCGAGGCCCTGGACGCGATCGGCTGCCGGGGCAGTTACGAGGGCCCCGAAGCCGCGTACTGCGCCGAAATCCACATTGAACAGGGCCGGAGCATGGAACGCGAAGGCATCACCATCGGCCTGGTGAACTCCAACTGGGCGGCCAACAAGTACGAGTTCGTGGTCCACGGCGAGCAGGCCCACACCGGATCCACCGTGATCGCGGACCGGAAGGACGCGCTGCTGGGTGCGTCCATGATGGTGGTCGCCGCCCGGGAACTCGCCGACACCTTCCCCGGCGTGCTGCACACGTCCGTGGGGCAACTGAATGTCTACCCCAACTCGCCCGTCGTGGTGCCGTCCCGGGTGAGCCTGCTGCTGGACCTGCGCAGCGCCGATGAAGCTGTCCTAGCCGAGGCCGACGCCCTGCTGGACGAGCGCATCGCCGGGATCGAGAGGCTGGCAAACGTCACGGTGGAGCGCAACCACGCCCACACCTGGCCCGTGACCCCCTACCAGCCCGAAGGCGTGGAACTCGCGGCCAAGGTGGCGGCGGACCTGGGCCTTGCGAACAAGCAGGTCATGACCCTGGCCGGGCACGATTCGACCAACATGAAGGACCTGGTCCCGACGGTGATGCTGTTTGTGCCCAGTGTGGACGGGATCTCCCACAACGAGCACGAATACACCACGGACGAGGACATCGTGGCGGGCCTGGCGATGCTCACCGAGGTAGTGAACCGGCTCTGCAACGGGGCGCTGGAGGACTGACCGCGGCCACCAACGGCTGAACTCCACAGGTCCTCCGCGGCCGCCCCGGAAACCCCCGGGCGCCTGGCGAGTGCCTTCTCAGGCGCCTTCGGGCTTCTGCGAGATCCAGAGCATCGCCCCGTGGGGGTTCTCCGGTAGGTCAGCGGCGTCCGGGTTGGCCACGTGCAGGGTCCGGCCGAAGGCCTCTTCCGTCAGGCTGACCCGGTGGCCGGCGGCCGCGAGGCGGTCCCGCAGGCCGGCGAGGTCACCGGTGTATTCAAACCCCAGGCCGGTCCGGGCCGCGCCGCTGGCGGGCCGGACCATCAGCACGCCGCCGTTCTTCGCCGTGAAATCCGCGGTTTCGTCGTCGTCCGGGGCCGGCCGCAGCCGGGCGCCCATGTTCCGCAGGGTTTGCGCGGCGGCGGCCGCGTCCGGCGTGAACCAGACTTCGACGACGGCGAGGGCCGGATCGGCGTCCGCGCACTGTGCGCCGTGGGCTGCCTTGTCCGCGAAGAAAGCGAACCCGTCCGCGCCCGTGATCCGGCAGGTATCGCCGTGACGGGCGCTGACCAGCTCGGCCGGGGTGGTCCCGTCCTCCGCGCCGGCCAGATTGGTGCGGCGCGCGAATTCTGCCAGGTCTCCGACCTCGACGCCGAAGTCCGTCTTTCCATCCAGCACCATTCCGGCACCGGCACCGTCCCCGGCATCAGCCCCGGCGGCACCCGCCGCTACCCGGTGCAGCGCGAGGCGGCCCGAGCCGGCGTCGAACTCCTGCCAGTTGCCGTCGTCGACTGTGCGCACCATGCCGAGGGCGGACAGCAGGCCCTCCCACTGGTCCATGCGGGAGGTGTAGTGGATCGGGCGGACGCGCAGCATGGGATCTCCTTGCGAGGGACGGTTTTTGGCTCCTCCTGACATGGTGCCACCAAAGCACCCCTCCGGTCAGCACGGCAGGGCACAATGGGGCCATGGCTGTTGAACTGGAGGAACTGCTGGTGAAGGACGCCGCCGAGTGGCGCGCCTGGCTGGAGCAGCACCACGCGCAGAGTCCCGGGGTGTGGCTCGTGCTGCACAAGAAGGGCGGATCGGTGACGGAGCTGGACTACGAGGCCGCGCTGCAGGAGGCGCTGTGTTTCGGCTGGATCGACGGGCAGGGGCGGCGCCGGGACGAGGAAAGCTCGTTCCAGCGGATGACCCGGCGGGGACCCAAGAGCGTGTGGTCGGCCCGGAACGTGGAGCGGATTGACCGCCTGGAGGCGGCAGGGCGGATGGCCCCCGCCGGGCAGGCGGCCGTCGCCGCCGCCAAGGCGGACGGGCGCTGGGAGGCCGCCTATTCGGGCGCGGCGACGGCGGAGGTCCCGGATGACCTCGCCGCCGCCATCGCGGCGGAGCCGCGGGCGCAGGCGATGTTCGAGGTCCTGACGTCCGTGAACCGGTATGCCCTGATCTACCGCACCAACTCGGTCAAGCAGGCCTCGACCCGGGAGCGGAAGATCGTCGGGTTCGTGGAGATGCTGGCCAGGTTCGACACGCCGTACCCGCAGACCAGGCGTCCCCCGGAACCGTAGCGCTCGCCCGCCGCGCATCCCAGAGAATTCCCAGCGCCCTTGCTGGCTGCGGGGAGTTGCCTCTGGCAGGATTGGGCGAATGCTCCTTGCCCAGCGTGCCCCGCGACCCCCTGCCCGCCTGCCGCTGCCGTCCCAGCAGCGGCTCTTCTTCGTGGCAGCGGGCCTGTTAATCGCGGGCGAGACGATCTTCTGGACCGTGCTCGCCGCCGTGCAGTCGAACAGCGGCGTGGCCGACCTGGACGGGCCCGTGCACGACGGAATCGTGGCGTCCCGGACCCCCCTGGCCACCGCCATCCTGGCGGCCGTGACCACGGTGACGTCGCCACTGTGGATGACGGTGATCGGCTGCGCCGTGGCGCTGGCCTGGGCGGTCTTCAAGCGTGAAGTCTGGCGTCCCGCCCTGCTGGTCGGCGCCATGGCGGCCACCTTCGCGGTGTCCACGCTGGTGAAGCACGACGTCGGCCGGAGCCGGCCCGCCGCCAGCGGCTTCATGCTGGGACCGGACGACGCCCTGTCCTTTCCCTCCGGCCATACCTTCGGGGCCGGCGTCTTCCTGTGCGTCCTCAGTTACCTGCTGCTGGCGGCCCGCGGCACGCGGACGGGCAAACGGACGACGTCGGTGCTCGGCTTCGCGGCAGCGGCTGCCGGGACACTGGTGGTTGCCTTCAGCCGCCTGTACCTGGGGTACCACTGGCTGACGGACGTGCTCGCCTCCATGGGCCTGGCGCTCGCCGTTACCGGGATCGTTATCCTGGCCGACGGGCTGCGCGCCGCCGCGGCCCCGTCCGGGCAACACTCAGTGGAGGCGGGACCGTCAGAGTCCGACGCCCATCGCCTGGGCGATCACCACCGCCGAGGCTGAGGACCACGCCTGCGGGTGGCACGACGCCGGATACGGTACCGCGACGCTCGAGTCCTCGGCCCGCACCCCGGCGAACACCTCCGGCAACCGGTGCCCGAAGGAGGCCGCCGCCGCGATCAGGCCGTCGGCGAGGGTGCGTGCCTCTGCGACAAAACCGTCGGCCAGGAGGCCGCGGATCGCGATGGCGGTGTCGTGGCTCCAGACCGAGCCGCAGTGGTAGCTGAAGGGCCAAAACCCTGCGGCCCGCCGCGAAATCGTGTGCACGCCGTAGCCGGAGAACAGCTCGGGGCTCACCAGCCGGTCCGCGACGATCCGGGCTTCGGCCGCGTCCAGGATGCCCGTGCCCAGCAGATGTCCCATGTTCGAGCCCGGGATGTCCAAGGGGACCCCGTGCCCGTCCAGGGCCATTGCCGGGAACGGCCCGCCGTCGTCCTCAACCCAGAAACGCTCCCGGAACCTGAGCCGCAGGGCCGCGGCGAAGTCGCGCAGCGCCTGAGCGCCCGGTTCCCCGAACGCGTCGAACAGTTCCGCCGTCCCCATGGCTGCCTGGTACGCGTAGCCCTGCACCTCGGACAGGGCGATGGGCCCCTCGGCCTGCCGGCCGTCGCGGAACTGCATGGCGTCCCGGGAATCCTTCCAGCCCTGGTTGCTCAGGCCGTGGCCCGTGGAGTCACGGTAGCTGAGGAACCCGCCGTTGCCGGCTGCGCCGTCCGTTCCGGCTGCGCCGTCCGCTGCGCCGTCTACCGGGGAGCCGGCGGCGAGCAGCCACTCCGCGGCGCGTGCCGCGTTCGGCAGCAGCGACCGCACGGCGTCCTCGTCCCGGCCGGTGCGCCAGAGTTCACCGAGCAGGCAAAGCCACAACGGGGTGGAATCCACCGCCCCGAAGTACACCGGCGGCAGGCGCAGGTTCTGGCTCTCAAGAACCAGTTCCTTGGACCGCAGTTCGTGCAGGATCTTGCCGGGTTCCTCGGCGGCCGCCGCGTCCGTCCGGGTGCCCTGGAAAGCAGCCAGCGCGCGCAGGGTGCCCGCCGCCAGCCCGTTGTCCGCGCCGGTGTCCAGAGGCAGCAGCAGCCGCGCAGCCCACAGCGAATCCCGTCCAAACAGCGTGAAGTACCAGGGCGCCCCGGCGGCGATGAACGGGGCGTCCGGCAGCTGGCGGGTGGCCAGGCGGAGCCCGGCCACGTCATCGAGGGAGTTATCCAGGAGCAGGCCCAGGGCCCCGGCAGGTCCGGTCCGCGGCGGCCTGGCCGCGGGCGGGCGGGCAGCCACCACGGCGTCGTCGTCATCGGTGAGGACGGCCTGCCATTCGGCCTCGAACGGCCGGCCCCGGCCCAGGGTTCCGCGCCAGGCGAGGTGGCCTTCCGGGGTGACGGCGCCGGGGGCCGCGACCGCCAGGGTCTTGCCACCCTCCTGCCAGCGCAGCGTGGACCCATCGGCAGAGACCGGCGCGGACGGGTCACGGAAGCGGCTGAGGCGGATCTGGGCCATGTCGGTGAAGTCGGCCGCGAGGGCTACGTCGATTTCGACGTCGAGGGAATCCAGCGAGGTGCGCAGCTGAAGGGTGTGCCGCACCACGCCCGGCGTCACCGTCCAGATCTGGAGGAGCTCGACGGCGGGATCCTCCGTGGGTCCCGGGATGCCCCGGACCAGGCCCCGGACGCGCAGGACGCCGCCGGGCTCGGCCTCGACGGTGGCCGGTTCGGGTTCCAGGCCGTTGACGCGCACGAGCGCCCGGCAGAGCATCCGGGTGTCGCCGTGGAGCAGCCCGGTGAACCCGGCCGGATCAGCGGAGTCACCGGCTCCGGGCGGTTTGACCTCGCCGGCCAGGCGGCCGTCAGGGTCGAGCCACAGCTGGGTGGGGGCGGCAACGGAGCAGTGTTGGCGGTGCAGGCCGGGCTGAACAGTCATCCGCCTACCCTATGCCGGGCACTGGGCGGTCTCAATGCGCCACAGCCCGCTGCCGACCGCCTAAGAGGTCATGGCGTCGGCCGCCGGCGGCCGGAAGGTCCGCCGGCTGCCGGGCTGTGGACTGCGGCCGCGTCGAAACGCGTGCGTAGCCGATTAGCTTCGTCGTGTGTCCGACCTACGGGACGCTTCCATCGGGTTCATCAGAACCATCTTGGCGGTCGCTCTTCGTCACGTTGCCACGGTGGCCAAAGATGATTTGCCGGACATCAGAGAGAACTTTCGCCTCCGCTCTATCGCTTATTCTTAGCGTGGTGGCCCGACTAAGTGGGGGAACGAGCGGGGAGGGAAGTTCTAATCATGGAAAATAACAGTTCTACGTGGGTCCGGTTTTGGAACCGGGGGACGTGGTGGAAAGCGCTCCTGATCGTCGCCGTGTATTGGGGCGTGTACGAACTGATCGGGCTGGGAATAGGTGCACTGGTTGGGGGCTCCATCGACCTGGGAAGCCCCCTGAGCGATCCGCTCAGCGCATTCCTAGGTTTAGCACTCCCTATCTTGCTCTCGGGAATACTCCTCTTTCTCTTCGCTCGCTCTCTCGGCTGGGTCAAGGAAATCTTCGGTCCCCAACCCGTCCGCGGGAAGGCCTGGATGTGGGTCGCAGTCCTCCTCGTCGTCATCCCAATCTTCCTACGGCTGATGGCAACCAACTGGTCCGCCTACTCCATCGGGCTTGTTCTGGTTATGGCGTTCTTCGGATTGTGTGTGGGGTTCACTGAAGAACTCGCCACGCGAGGAATAGTAGTGAACATGCTCCGAAACGGCGGCTATGGCGAACGACTGGTCTTTGTCTTGTCATCCCTGTATTTCGCGCTGCTGCACAGCGGAAACCTCCTCACCGGAATGGCCCCCCTGGTTGTTGCCGTTACCGTCGTCTACACCTTTGGATTCGGTGCCATGATGTACCTCTCCATGCGCGCGACGGGCCGGATCACGTGGGCCATCCTGCTGCATGCCGCCACAGACCCCACAACGTTCCTCGCCACCGGTGGGATCGACGCCACCTCAGCCACAGCTGGGGCGGAAGAACTGATATCACTCGCGGGGCTCTTCAACTGGGCCTATATACTCCTGGCGCTCCTTGCCATCTTCCTCGTCAAGGGCCGCGCCAACCGGACACACGACATCCCCCCAGTCCCCGCCGTGGCCTGACCTGAGGGGCCAGCTCAACAACTCGCTCGGTGTCGCACTAGCGCCCGTAAGCCGATCCCCAAACTGGACGGAAATGCTCCAAGACTGCGGTCGTGCAAGAATCGCGGCATGGATGAGCATGACCGGCAGATGAGGGAACAGCAGTTGATGATCGTCGAGGCTCTGGTGCAGGCGATGGATCGGCGGGACGAGGTCTTCCAGGTGATTGAGGATTCAGAGGACTTGGACGAAGCAATCCGTCGCGTGGGTCAACTGTTGGGCGTGGGAGAAGTGCCCAGCCGGGCAGTCCTCGACATGCAGGCCAGAAGATTCACCCGAGACCAGCGTCAGGCCATCGCTTCCCATGCAGAAGAACTTAGATCAAGGTTGCCCGATGGACACTGAACCGCGCCTGACGGCGGCATCGGTGGTCGCATGGGTTCTGACTGGCGCTCAGCCTGGCCAATACGAGATCGCTCCTGAGGACTCTCAGAAGCGGTCTCGTTCCGAGGCCACGCCAGATCGTGGACCAGGTCGGCTAACTAGTGGACGATTCTCATCTCGTGCGAGGTCTGATTGAGTCGCCGTCCGCCGTCGGGAACGACCGTCACAATGTCCTCGATCCGTACGCCGAACCTGCCCGGCAGGTAGATTCCGGGTTCGATCGAGAAGCACATGCCGGGGTGGAGGATCTGGGTTTCGCCCTCGACCATGTACGGCGGCTCGTGAGTCGTCAGCCCGATTCCGTGCCCGACGCGGTGAATGAAGTAGTCGCCGTAGCCGGCTTCAGTGATCACCGCCCGGGACACGCGATCGATCTCCTGGCACTCGACGCCTGGACGCACGGCCTCGAACCCGGCCTGCTGCGCGAGTCTGACGACGTCGTGAACCTCGCGCTCCTCGGCGGTGGGCTCGCCGACGTGCACGGTCCGCGTCGTGTCTGATCCGTAGCCGTGTTTGAGGCCGCCGAAGTCGAGCACCACCATGTCCCCGTCCTCGATGATCCGCGGGCCGATCTCGTGGTGAGGGTTGGCTCCATTCGGACCCGAACCGACGACGGTGAAGTCCACCTGCGAATGACCGAACTGGCGAAGCAGGTCGGCGAGATCAGAACCGACGTCGGTCTCGCTGCGCCCAGCGAACCGCACGGTGACGATCTCCTCATACGCCTGGTCTGCGGCCGCGCCGGCCGCCGCCAGCCGCTCGATCTCGTCGTCATCCTTGATCGCCCGAAGCATCGGCAGGGCGGTCGTCATCGAGACGTAGGACGACTTGGGCAGCCGATCCTGCAGGCCGAGGAGGTGCATGGCCCAGGCCGAGTCAGAGACGGCATAACGTCCGGTGCCGGCCATCAGCGTGGCAGATTCCGTGTAGGGGTCGCTCCCGTCGGTCCAGTCGGTGATCCGCAGATTCGAGGCGCCGGCGGCCGCTTCCGCGTCGGGCCTCTCGAGCCTCGGAACGATCATGGCGGGATCCGCGTCGACGGGGACCACGAGCATGGTGATGCGTTCAGTGATGGCCACGGGTGCATACCCGGTGAGGTACAGCAGGTCCGGTCCGGGAGTGACCAGGATGCCGTCGAGCCCGGCATCCTGGGCGGCGTGGGCTGCTCGCCGCAACCGTTCGGCGAAGTCATCGGCGGTGAACGGAGCCGGACCGGAAAGGCCGCGATGATCACTCATGGTTCGCATTCTCGTGCGCGGGGCATCCCCGGTCAACCCATCGCCCGGACAGCCGCTCCAGTAACTCTGGAATCACCCGTCGCGGGTGAGCCTTCGGGGCACAGAGGCTTCAGGATGCCGAATCTCGACGTTACGGCTGCTCATCCATCGGAAAGGCGACCGCCTCGCCCACCACGCGAAGCCGCAGCTCCGTGCCGGGGCGGGCGATCGAGGCGTTCCAGTGCCGGATGGTGATGATCTCCCCGCCGCCGGGGTAGCGGTGGTCCGGGATGGCGCCGGCGGCAAGGACCGGCGGGACGGGGAGTTGGAGCCGCACCGTGGTTTCGGGGCCGAAGTAGTCCGTGTCCACCACCGTGCCGCGGATGGGGCCGTCCTCGGAAATGCGGATCTGCTCGGGCCGCAGCATCAGCTGGACCCGGCCCTGGGCCGGCGGGCGGCGCACGGGGATCCCGCCGAGCGAACACGTGGCCAGGGAGCCTTCCATCCAGGCATCCAGGATCACGGCGTCGCCCAGGAACTCGGCGGTGGCACGATCAGCCGGACGCGTGTAGACGACAAACGGGTTGCCGATCTGGGCCAGCTTGCCGCCGCGCATCACGGCCACCTGGTCGGCGAAGGACAGCGCCTCGGCCTGGTCATGCGTGACGAGGATCGTCGTGACGCCGGCGTCCTTCAGGACCTGGGCCACGGCGCGGCGGGTGGCCACCCGCAGGCCGGCGTCCAGGGCGGAGAAGGGCTCGTCCAGCAGCATGAGCGCGGGCTTGCGGGCCAGCGCCCGGGCAAGGGCAACCCGCTGCTGCTGCCCGCCGGAGAGCTGGTGCGGGCGGCGCTTGGCCATGGCCGGGTCCAGTGAGACCATTTCCAGCAGCTCGCCCACCCGCGCCTTGACGCCGCGGCGGCCGCCGGGAAGCTGGGCGGCGTCCAGACCGAAGGAGATGTTCTGCCCGACCGTCAGGTGCGGGAACAGGGCGCCGTCCTGGGCGACGTAGCCGACGTGCCGCTTGTGCGCGGGGACCCAGGCGTTCTCCCCGGCCACCTTGCTTCCGTTGAGCGAGATGCTGCCGGTGTCCGGGTGCTCGAAGCCGGCAATCAGGCGAAGGAGCGTGGTCTTGCCGGAGCCGGAGGGTCCCACGATCGCCGTCGTTCCGCCCTTGGCGACGGAGAGGTTGACGCCCTTGAGGACGGCCTGGGGCCCAAAGTTCTTGGTGACGGCGTCGATTTCCAGGTGGCTGTTGGTGCTGGTGGCCACGGAAGCCGCGACCCGCGGCTCGGGGAGGCGCGAGGGGGCCTCACGCGACGGGTAGACATCGGTCACTGTCCGGCTACTTTCTTGGACTGCTGGAAGAGGAGATAGGTCATGGGCGCCGAGATCAGGATCATCAGCAGCGCATAGGGGGCGGCGCCAGCGTAGTCGATCTCGCTGCTCTTGCTCCAGAACTCGGTGGCGAGGGTGCGGGTCCCGTTGGGCGAGAGCAGGAGGGTGGCGGTGAGCTCGTTGACAATCCCCAGGAACACCAGGGCCGCGCCGCCAGCCGCGGCGGGGGCCGTGAGCCGCAGCGTCACGCGCAGGAAGGCCAGCAGCGGCGGCTTGCCGAGCACCTGGGCGGCCTCGTCGAGTTCCTTCGGTGCCTGGGACAGCCCCGAGCGGATGTTCACGAGGGCCCGGGGGAGGAACAGCAGCACGTAGGCCGCGATGAGCAGCGCTGAGGTCTGGTACATGCTGGGCACCATCCGGATGCTCACGGTCACGAAGGCCAGGCCCACCACGATCCCGGGCATGGAGCTGGTGATGTAGTTGGACAGCTCCAGGGACTTGCTGAACCAGCCGGGACGCCGCACGGCCAGGTAAGCCATGGGGAACGCGACCACGGTGGTGGCGACGGCCGCCGCGAGGCCGTAGGCCAAGGTCTGCAGGAGGGCCGGCATGAATTCTTCGGCGGCCCAGATTTCCGGGCCGCCGGCGACGATCCAGCGCAGCACAAACGTCAGCGGCAGCCCGAACGCCAGCCCGGTGAGGGCGATCAGGGACAGCTGGGCGGGGAGCTGGTAGGCGTGCAGGGGCAGCCGCAAGGCGCGTGCCTGGGCCCCGGAGCCGATCCTGGCGTACCGGGCGCTGCCGCGGCTGCGGACCTCCACGAGCAGCAGGATCAGGCAGAGGAACACCAGCACGCTGGCCAGCATGTTCCCGGCGGTGCCGTTGAACGTGGACTGGTACTGGACCATGATCGCGGTGGTGAAGGTGTCGAAGCGGATCATCGCGAAGGCCCCGTATTCGGCCAGCAGGTGCAGCGCGACCAGCAGCCCGCCGCCGGTCATGGCGATGCGCAGCTGCGGGAGCACCACGCGGAAGAACGCGCGCCAGGCGCCGAGGCCGAGGGAGGCGGCGGACTGTTCGATCGCCGGGTCCAGGCGGCTGAGCGTCGCGGCGGCCGGGATGTACACGAGCGGGAAATAGGACAGGGTGGCGATCAGGACCCCGGACCACAGCCCGCCAAGGGACGGCACCGCGGAAACCCACGCGTAGCTGTTGACGAAGGCGGGGATGGCCAGCGGGGCGGCGAGCAGCACGGCCCACCACTTGCGGCCCACAAGGCTGGTGCGTTCGACGAGCCACGCGCCGCCGACGCCCAGGACGAGGCACAGCGGCACCGTCACCACGGTCAGCAGCACCGTGTTGAGCAGGAGTTCGCCCACGCGCGGGCGGAAGATCAGGGCCATTGCGGTGTCCCAGCCGGTGGAGGCTGTCATGAAGACCACGTAGGCCAGGGGCACCAGGGAAAACAGGGCGATGAGGACCGCGATGATGGACACGACAGAGACGCCGAAAGGCGGGCGGGGGCGTTTACCCCTGCCCGCCGTCGTCGTGTCAGTCGTCAAATCCCCAGAGGGACCGGGGACCGCCAGCTTGTTAGTCACTGCGGCTACAGCAGTCCTGCCTGGGTCATCAGCTCGGTGACCTTGGCGGAATTGAGTTTGGCGGGATCCACGGTGGGGGCCTGCAACTCCTTGAGCGGAACCAGCTTGTCGTTGGACGGGACGTCCGAGCCGACAGCGTATTCGAAGGAGGTGCCCTTCTGGAGCACTTCCTGGCCCTTCTTGCCGGTGATGAACTTCAGGAAGGACTGGGCCGCCGCGGCGTTCTTGGAAGACTTCAGCACGCCGCCGCCGGAGATGGAGACGAAGGCGCCCGGGTCCTGGTTCTTGAAGTAGAACGGCGTGACGTTGTTGGAGTTCTCGCCGGTCTTGGCCTGGTCGCCGTAGTAGTAATAGTGGTAGATCAGCGCGGCGTCGACTTCGCCGGCGTTGACGGCCTTCATAGCCGTGCTGTTGCCCTTGTACGGCTTGGAGTTTTCCTTCATGCCCTTGAGCCAGGCCTCAGTGGCGGCTTCGCCCTTGAGTTCCAGCAGGGCCGAGACGATCGCCTGGAAGTCGGCGCCCGACGGCGAGGCAGCCCACTTTCCCTTCCACTCGGGGTTGGCCAGGTCCAGCATGGACTTGGGCAGCTTGTCGGCGCTGATCTTGTTCTTGTCGTAGACCAGCACGGTGGAGCGGGCCGCGATGCCGGTCCACTTGTTGGTGGAGGGGCGGAATTCGGCGGGGACCTGGTCCACGGTGGCCTTGTCCACATCCGCGAAGAGGCCGGCGTTTTCCACCTGGGCCATGGCGGGGGAGTTCTCGGTGAGGAAGACGTCCGCCGGTGAGGCCTGGCCTTCCTGCACGATCTGGTTGGACATCTCGGTGTCGTCGCCCTGGCGCACGGTCACCTTTATGCCGGTCTCGGCGGTGAAGGCGTCGATCCACTCTTTGGTCAGGGATTCGTGCTGGGCGTTATAGACCGTGATCTCGCCGGCGGCGGAGCCGTTGGCGGCAGCGCTGCTGCCGGCCGTGGAGGAGGAACCGGAGCCGCAGGCGGCCAGGCCCAGGGCGGCAGTGGCGGCCAGGGCGATGCCCGCCAGCGCGTTGGTGCGGATCTTCATGGGGCTACTTTCTACAAGGAAGTCGTCGTAGTGCCCTGCCCCCCGTGAGCGGGGAAGTTAGGGCATGCTCACTAAGAAAGACTGTAGGTTAGCCAAACCTAAGCGACCAACCTGAGGCTGGTTTAAGTGATGAGGATCACATCAATTACGATACTATTGCGTGACGTAATTGTCGCTGGGTTATCGGGCGGGCGCCTGCGCGATCGAGGCGGCCGCCTCCAGCACCATCCAGGCCTGCAGCTGCGTGGAGAGCTCGACGGCGGCGCCTTCCGGGTAACTGCGGCGTGCCGGCGCGTCGGTGCGGTCGGAGAAGACCAGATGGCTGCCGCGGCGCGCGAGGCGGTCGTTCGGAGGGAGGATCCGGCGGCCCTCCCAGAGGGCCTCCGCCGTATCGTTCACGAGCGCCGCCGCCGTGGCCCGGGTTTCGGCTGGGAGGCGTTCGTCGACGGCGGCGAGGGCCAGGTAGCGGACGAGGATCCCCGTGAAGAGCCCGCCGTCGCCCGTTCCCTCGCAGCGCAGCACCGCGGCGGTGCGGCCCAGCAGCGGGGCCGGCTGCGTGAGGTTGGCCGCCACGGCGTCCACCAGTGCGGCCGCACGCCCGAGGTTGGGCTCGCCCCCGAGTTCCAGCAGGGCGCCGAGGACGGGCCCCTGGTTGTAGGTGTAGATGGTCTCTTCCAGCACCGCCTCGCCCGTTCCCGAAATCCGGAGGCCGTCGCGGTACAGGCCCTGTCCGGGCTCGTAGAGTCTGGCGTCCAGCCAGTCCAGCAGGGACTGCGCCTTGGTCCGGTTGCCGGTCCGCGCGTAGTAGAGGGCCACGGGTGCGGTGGCGGGGGTGTTCTTGAAGTCGCGCTTCGTGCTCCAGAATGTACCGCCGCCGAGGTCATCCGTGGAAGCGGAGTCGAACTGCAGGGTCAGGCTTTGCAGGACCTTGGCGTTGCGCTCCCGGCCGGTGTGTTTGCGGGTGTCCTCGGCGAGCTTGTCCAGCCGGAGCGTGGCAAGGGCCAGCCAGGCCATGTCGTCGTAGTAGTTGTTGACCACCGTGAGGAAATTGCGCAGCCGGATGCCTGTGACGAGCCGGGAGGCGAGCCGGCCGGCGCTGGGCCGGTTCTCGCCGTCGAACTTGGCTCCCGGATGCCCGGGGGGCCCCAGTTCCCGGCGGCCGGCGTCCACGAGGCAGTCCAGGTAGTGTGCCTGCCACCAGTAGTGCCAGGGCCGGGACAGGTTCTTCAGCCGGCCCGAGGGCCGGAGGATCGCGGCGATGTGGGTCCCGGGGAGGAAAAAGAGCCGCTGCCCGAAGAGCCTGGTCACTGAGCGGGCGGCCTCGTCCGCACGGAAGGACCAGTTGGGGGCGGAGGCGTCGGCTCGGGTCATGGCTCAAGCGTAATCGCGGGAGCCCGTCCGGCCCGCGACTGTGACTGCGCCCTCGGCGTGTGCGGCCCAAAGGTGCGCATTGGCCGCATTCCAGTTAACATTCACTAACTAATGTTCCCCGCGGGCCGCCTCTGCAGGCGTCGCCCGCGTCGAGGCTTCGCCGCCGGGGTTCGGTTCCACATCAAGGAGGATGGATGGACATCAAGGGTACTGTCGCGCTGATCACGGGCGGGGCCTCCGGTCTCGGAGCGGCCACGGCCAGGCGCCTGTTCGACGCCGGCGCGTCGGTGGTCCTCGTGGACCTGCCGGGTTCCGCCGGGGACGCCTTTGCCGCCGAACTGACCGCATCCGCCGCTGCCGGCGCTGGAGTAGCTGCTGCCGGAGGCGGCCGCAGGGCCGTCTTTGTCCCGGCCGACGTCACGGACGAGGCGCAGGTGCAGGCCGCCGTCGACGCCGCCTCAGCATTGGGCCCGCTGCGCATCGTGGTCAACTGCGCGGGGATCGCCACCCCCGGCAAGGTCCTGGGCCGCGGCGGCGTCCTTCCGCTGGAGGCCTTCAACCGCGTCATCCAGATCAACCTCGTGGGCACCTTCAACGTGATCCGCCTCGCCGCGGCCGCCATGGCAGCCACCGAGCCCGCCGCCACGGAACTCGGCGGCCCCGAACGTGGCGTCATCATCAACACCGCCTCCGTTGCCGCGTTCGACGGGCAGATCGGCCAGCCCGCCTACGCCGCCTCCAAGGGTGCGGTCGCCGCCATGACGCTGCCGATTGCCCGTGAACTCGCGCGCTCGCTGATCCGGGTGGTCACCATCGCGCCGGGCATCTTCGAGACTCCCATGATGGCCGGCCTGCCCCAGGAGGCGCAGGACTCCCTGGGCCAGCAGGTGCCGCACCCCTCACGGCTGGGCCGCCCGGCCGAATACGCGAACCTCGCCGCGCACATTGTGGAGAACGCCATGCTCAACGGCGAGACAATCCGCCTCGACGGTGCCATCCGCATGGGCCCGAAATGACCGGGTCTGAGATGGCCCCTGCCGAAGTGACCGCGACAGGGCCGGCCGCCACGGCGGCCCCGGCCGCACCGACAGTGGCCGCACCCTCTGTGGCGGGGCTGCCCACGGCGGACTTCTTCGACTACGAAGCCCTGCTCAGCACGGCGGAGCGGGCCAAGCTGGCGCAGCTGCGCGAGTTCCTGGCCGTCGAGGTTGCCCCGTTCGCCACGGACTGGTGGAACAAGGCCGAATTCCCGGCCCACATCCTGCCCAAGCTGGCCGCCTTGGAGCTCAGCGCCCCGGCCCAGCGCGGCTACAGCAACCTGTTCGCCGGGATCGTCATCGCCGAGATGACCCGGGTGGACACCTCGCTCGCCACCTTCTTCCTGGTCCACCATGACCTCTTCGTGGAGTCTCTCTACGGCTTCGGCTCCGAGGAGCAGAAGGCGCGCCTGCTCGAGGACGCGGCAAGCCTGCGCACCACCGGTGCCTTTGCCCTCACCGAACCGGACCACGGCTCGGACGTTGCCGGCGGCATGGAAACCCGGGCCCGCCGGGTCCCCGGCGGCGCGGCCGGCGGCGGCGACATCTGGGTGCTCAACGGCGCCAAGCGCTGGATCGGCAACGGCACGTTTTGCGACTACATGCTGGTCTGGGCCCGGGACGAGGCCGACGGCGGCATCCGCGGCTTCATCGTCGACGCCACCTTGCCGGGCGTGAGCCGGAGCCGGATCGAGAACAAGATTGCCCTGCGCACGGTGCAGAACGCGGACATCGTCTTCACCGACGTCCGGGTGGCCGAAACGGACCGCTTCGCCGGGATCAGCAGCTTCGAGGACACCAACGAACTCCTGCGCGGTTCCCGGATCATGGTGGCCTGGCAAGGTGTGGGGCAGCAGCTCGCGGCGTTCGACGTCGCCCGGCAGTACGCCGTCGAACGCCAGCAGTTCGGCCGCCCGCTGGCAAAGTTCCAGCTGGTCCAGCAGCAGCTGGTCACCATGCTCGGCAACGCCGTGGCCAGCATGGGCATGATGGTCCGGATCGCCCAGCTGCAGGACGCCGGCGCCGCGGACATGCCGCAGGTGGCCCTCGCCAAGTCCTATGTCAGCGCCCGGATGCGCGAAACCGTCGCGATGGGCCGGTCCCTGCTGGGCGGCAACGGGATCGTCACCGACTACCGGATGGCCAAGATCTTCTCCGACGCCGAGGCGATCTACACCTACGAGGGCTCGTTCGAGATCAACACCCTGATCACGGGCCGCGCCGTCACCGGGGTGTCCGCGATCGTCTAGAAGACGGCTTGACCGTTTAGACCCGTTTAGAAGAGGCCGGGTTCCTTCTCGCCGGCCTCAATCTTCACATCAAGGCTGTTGTTCCGCACCGGCATGGGGCAGGTGCCGTACGGGGTGAAGGCGCTGGGGTAGTTGATGGCCCGGTTGAAGTCCAGGATCACGGTATTGTCCGGGCGGGGTTTTGCGGTGGACACCTTCCGCCACTCGTCCGTACTTTCCCCATTGGTCTCGTCGTGGAACGTCACCGTCAGGGCACCGAGCTTCTCCTCCTCGGCCTGCAGGTGGATCTCGTGGTCCGCGCCGGGAAGCCGGAAGACCAGCTCGCCGACCGAGCGGTGGACCCCGTCCACGAGCGGGTTGGCCGTGCCGATCGGGACATCCACAGGCTCGGGGTAGGGCACGAACCGGGCCTCGATGACCAGGTCCGGGCGGAAGCCGAAGGTGGGCACGCCATCGAACTCCGTGAACACCGGCGACTGGGAGTCGCGGGTGCGGATGGCGTACTTGTCCGCCCGCATGGCGAGCTCCACCACCACCTGGCGGCCGTCGTCGCCGCCGTACCGGACCCACATCAGTGATTCCTCGTCGGCGAGCACGGCGCTGATGGTCCCGTCCACGGGTTCGCCGGTTTCGACGAGGGTCAGACCGTCGGACGCGACGGCCGTGAGGAACGCCGCAGTGCCGTCCGTGGACCAGAGGCCGGGGGCGAGCTCGACGGCGGCCGGCTCGCCTTCCAGCCACTGGAAGGAGGTCAGCGTGAGCCAGCCGTGCTCGCTGGCGAGGGCCGTGTTGCGGCTGTTCCGGAAGCGTTGCCAGCGGGCCAGCTGCGGGTTCTGCACTGCATCAGGCGTGGGCTTCGAGCCAGTCCCGGGTTCAGGGGCGGTCATGGGCACCTCCAAGGGGTTTCAGCTGGTGGCGGGTGGGGTGTTGAGGCTGGCCGCAACGAGCTGGGCGGCAGTAGTTCCGGCTGCGGCGGCCGCGGCCGGGTCGCCGTCGAGCACCCCGCTTGCCAGGCCGCCGTCGAGTACCAGGGTCAGGCTGCGGGCGAGCTGGTCCGGGTCCCGGGCGCCCGCGCGCGCGGCGAGGTCCCGGATCCAGGCGCGGATCTGCCGCTTGTGGGCCACGGTCCGGTCGTGGACCCGGGTACCGGCGGCCGACTCGGCGGCCGCGTTGATGAAAGCGCAGCCGCGGTAGCCGTCGCGCCGGCAGGCGGCTGTCAGGGCATCGAACAGGCCCACGAGCTGCGCGGCCGGGTCCTCGCCGGCGGCCTCGGCGGCGGCGTGCAGCTGCCCGGTCCAGACGCTGTCCACCTTCTCCAGGTAGGCCAGCATGAGGTCGTCCTTGGCCGGAAAGTACTTATAGAACGTGGCTTTCGCGACGCCGGACTCGGCGATGATGGTGTCGATGCCGGCGGCCCGGAAACCCTGCGCGTAGAAGAGCCGGAAGGCAGTCGCCAGGATCTTCTCCCTGGCATGCCCGGCGGGGGTGCGGGCAGCCGGGGCGGCAGTGGCTGCTGGCGAGGTCATGGCTCAATCGTACACAGACAAGTCTGTCTACGCCGCAATGTCATTCGCGTTGTACCTCGTCAATGACGTACCGCCGGCCCGCCCCCGCCTGATCCGGCGGCTACGGGCGGGCGGCCAGACCCCGCACGAGCAGCCGCCAGACCTCGCGCAGCTCGGCCCCGATGGCGGGGTCCGACCATTCCGAAGCGTGCAGCGGGTGGTGGAACCGCGCCGTGGCGTGCAGGACGGCGCGGCCGGCCGGCACCGGATCCGGGACGGCGAATTCGCCGCTGCTGACGCCGTCGGCAATGATCTCGGTGAGCGCTGCGGCCAGGTGGTCAACGTGGGCCGCCACCACTTCCCGCGCCTCGGCGGTCAGCTGGCCGAACGTGGCAAACAGCTCCGGATCGTTCAGCGCCATGCCCTGCTTGATGGCCGCGAGGCGTTCGAGCCAGCGGAGCAGGCGTTTCGCGGCAGGGCCGTCCGTATCGCGGGCGGGATCCAGCGGCTCCGCGAGGCGGTCCAGCCAGCGCCGGGCCACCGCGTCCCGCAGCGCCACCTTCGTGGGGAAGTGCCGGTACACGCTGCCGTGGCTGACGCCCAGGGCCTTCGCGACGTCAACCACCGTGGCCTTGGCCGGCCCAAAGCGCCGCAGCACGTCTTCCGCGGCGTCGAGGATGCGCTCTTCCGTCAGGACGACGGCGGCAGGGGTCACCGGCGTTCGCTGTCGAGCATGGCCATCTGGCCTGCGTCGTAGCGGGTGCCCGCGGCGGCGTCGGCCGGGACGGCGGCCTCGATCTCCGCGAGGTCCGCGCCGGAGAGGACCAGTTCGGCTGCTCCCAGCGATTCGGTGAGCCGCTCGCGGCGGCGCGCGCCGACGAGGGGCACGATGTCCTCGCCGCGGGAGAGGACCCAGGCGATGGCGAGCTGGGCGACGGTCGCGCCCTTGCGGTCCGCGATTTCGCGGAGCCGTTCGACGAGCTCGAGGTTCCGCTGCAGGTTCTCGCCGGAGAACCGGGGCAGGTGGGCCCGGAAATCGCGCCGGTTCCCAGTTCCGGCGGCCGGCCAGTGGCCGGAAACCAGGCCGCGGGACAGGACGCCGTATGCCGTGATGCCGATGCCCAGCTCCCGGGCCACCGGCAGGATGTCCTGCTCGATGCCACGGGAGAGGAGGGAGTACTCGATCTGGAGGTCGGAGACCGGGTGGACGGCGTTGGCGCGGCGCAGGGTGTCGGCGCCCACCTCCGAGAGGCCGATGTGGCGGATCAGGCCCTGCTGCACGAGCTCGGCCAGTGCTCCCACGGTTTCTTCCACCGGAACGGACGGATCCAGGCGGGCCGGCCGGTAGATGTCCACGTAGTCGGTGCCGAGGCGCCGAAGGGTGTAGGCCAGGAAGTTCTTGATGGCCACCGGACGGGTGTCCACGCCGTTCCATCCGCCCCGGGCATCGCGCAGGACGCCGAACTTCACGCTGATCTGGGCGCTCTCGCGCCGGCGGCCGCGGATCGCCTCGCGCAGCAGCATTTCGTTGTGGCCCATGCCGTAGAAGTCGCCGGTGTCCAGCAGGGTCACGCCGGCGTCGAGGGCGGCCTGGATCGTGGCGACGCTCTCGGCGTCGTCGGCGGGGCCGTAAAGATCGGACATGCCCATCAGGCCGAGGCCGATGGCGGCGGTGCTGGGGCCGGTGGAGCCCAGGGTGCGGGGGGTGCCGAGAGTGGAAGTCGTCATGCGATGACCATACAACAATCAGCTGACAGATTTCAAACTTTGTCAGCTGAAGCGGGGTGGACGGGGCGTCGGCATGCGCTTATTGCCGTAGACAGGTCTGTCTGATAGCGTCATGCCAACACATAGACGAACCTGTCTACTCCACGACTTCAGAATGAGGACGCCATGAAGATTGCAGTACTGGGAACCGGCATGGTGGGGCGCACGATTGCCGGCGCACTGGCAGGGCTGGGGCACGACGTCGTGATCGGCACCCGCGACCCGCAGGCGACGCTCGCCCGGACCGAGCCGGACATGATGGGCACCGCGCCGTTCGCCGAGTGGCACGCCGCAAACGCCGTGGTCGACGTCGCCGCCTTTGCTGACGCGGTATCCGGCGCCGAGCTGATCGTCAATGCCACCAACGGTGCCGGCTCGCTGGCCGCGCTGGCCGCAGCGGGGACCCCGAACCTCGCCGGCAAGATCATCATGGACATCGCCAACCCGCTGGACTTCTCGCAGGGCATGCCGCCGTCGCTGAACCCGGTGAACACGGACAGCCTCGGCGAAGAGATCCAGCGGTCCTTCCCGGAGGCCAAGGTGGTGAAGACGCTGAACACCATGACCGCGTCCGTGATGGTCGATCCGGCCCGGGTGGCCGGCGGTGACCACACGGTGTTCGTCTCCGGGGATGACGCCGGCGCCAAGGCGGCCGTGACGGAACTCCTCAAGGGCTTCGGCCACCGCGACGTGATCGATCTCGGCGACATCACGAGTGCCCGCGGGGCGGAAATGATCCTGCCGATCTGGCTGCGGATCTGGGGCGCGCTGGGAACCGGCGAGTTCAACTTCAAGATCGCGCGCTAACCCCTTCACCCGCCAAGCCCGCAGCAGGGGCCGTTCTGGGCGCCCAGAACGGCCCCGGCTGCGAACTGGTTGGGGTCCCGGGGGAGGGGCGCCGGCGCGGCGCGGCGGGGCCTGACACTATCTGAGACGGAATTCCAGCAGGGAGTGCCTGCGGGTAACATCCCATGGGAAGAAGTAATCGGGCTCACAGTATCCAGCGCAGTGTACGAGCCAAGTCGACCCCTCGAAAGATAGTTTCCATGGCTGACACTGCAATGCATTCCGACACCGATCTTGCCGCCGAACTCCGGGCTGATGTCCGCCGGGTCTCCACCCTCCTCGGCGAATCCCTGGTCCGCCAGCACGGCCCCGAGCTCCTGGACCTGGTGGAGCAGGTGCGCCTGCTGACCAAGGAATCCAAGGAAGCCGCCCGCGGCGGCGCCGACGCTACAGGGCCGTGGAGCTCGTACGACGTCGTCGCCCAGGTCCGCGAACTGCTCGGTTCCCTGCCGCTGGAGCAGGCCACCGACCTGGTCCGCGCCTTCGCGTTCTACTTCCACCTGGCGAACGCCGCCGAGCAGGTCCACCGGGTCCGCGGGCTGCGCACCCGGCAGGAGAAGGACGGCTGGCTCGCCAAAGCCGTGGAGGAGATCGCGGACCAGGCCGGCAACTCCGTGCTGCAGGAAGTCGTCAACGAACTCGACGTCCGCCCCATCTTCACCGCACACCCCACCGAGGCCTCCCGCCGCTCCGTGCTGGACAAAATCCGCCGGCTCTCGGACATCCTGTCCGAATCCACGGCGGAGGGCACCTCCGCGCGCCGCCGCCAGGACCGCCACCTGTCCGAAGTGATCGACCAGATGTGGCAGACGGACGAGCTCCGCCAGGTCCGGCCCACCCCCGTGGACGAGGCCCGGAACGCCATCTATTACCTCACCGGCATCCTTAGCGACGCCATGCCGGAAATGCTCTCGGACCTCTCCGAGCTGCTTGCCGAGCACGGCGTCACGCTGCCGCCACAGAAGGCCCCGATCCGCTTCGGCTCCTGGATCGGCGGGGACCGCGACGGCAACCCCAACGTCACCGCCGCCGTCACCCGCGAAATCCTCCAGATCCAGAACCAGCACGCCGTGCGGATCAGCATCGGCCTGATCGACGGGCTCATCTCCATCCTGTCCAACTCGACCGCGCTGGCCGGGGCGGACCAGGAGCTCCTGGACTCGATCGACGTCGACCTGGGGAACCTGCCTGGCCTGGACCGCCGCGTCCTCGAGCTGAACGCTCAGGAGCCCTACCGGCTCAAACTCACCTGCATCAAGGCCAAGCTGATCAACACCGGCCGCCGGGTCGCGGCCGGATCCGCGCACGAGCCCGGCCGCGACTACACCGCCACCGCGGAGCTCCTCGCCGAGCTCGGCCTGCTCGAACGGTCGCTGCGGAACCACCACGCGGCCCTCGCCGCCGACGGCGCCCTGTCCCGGGTCCGCCGCGCCATCGCCTCCTTCGGCCTGCACCTGGCCACCCTCGACATCCGCGAGCACGCCGACCACCACCACGACGCCGTCGGGCAGCTCATGGACCGCCTTGGCGGGCCCGGTGTCCGGTACGCGGAACTCAGCCGCGCCGAGCGGCTCGAGGTGCTGGGCTCCGAACTTGCGTCCCGGCGTCCGCTCTCCGGCCACCCGATCAAGCTCGACGGCGTCGCCGACGGCACATACGACGTCTTCCGGGAGATCCGGCGGGCCCTGCGCACCTACGGCCCCGACGTGATCGAGACCTACATCATCTCCATGACCCGCGGCGCGGACGACGTCCTGGCCGCGGCCGTGCTGGCCCGCGAGGCCGGCCTGGTCAGCCTGTTCGGCGAGGCGCCCTACGCCAAGATCGGCTTCGCGCCGCTGCTGGAGACAGTCGACGAACTCCGCGCCTCGGCCGAGATCGTGGACCGGCTGCTCTCGGATGCCTCCTACCGCGAGCTCGTCCGGCTCCGTGGCGACGTGCAGGAAATCATGCTCGGCTACTCGGACTCCAACAAGGAATCCGGCGTCATGACGAGCCAGTGGGAAATCTACAAGACCCAGCGCAAGCTCCGCGACGTGGCCGCCAAGCACGGCGTCCGCGTGCGCCTTTTCCACGGCCGCGGCGGCTCTGTGGGCCGCGGCGGCGGGCCGACCTACGATGCCATCATGGCCCAGCCCAACGGCGTGCTCGAGGGCGAGATCAAGTTCACCGAGCAGGGCGAGGTTATCTCGGACAAGTACTCCCTGCCGGAGCTGGCCCGGGAAAACCTCGAACTCTCCCTGGCCGCGGTGCTGCAGGGCTCGGCCCTGCACCGCACCCCGCGCACCTCGGAGGACCAGCGCGTGCGCTACGGCCACGTCATGGAAACCGTCTCCGACGCCGCGTTTGCGCGCTACCGCACGCTGATTGATGACCCGGATCTGCCCGCCTACTTCATGGCTTCCACCCCGGTGGAGCAGTTGGGTTCCCTCAACATCGGGTCGCGTCCGTCCAAGCGCCCCGACTCCGGCGCCGGGCTCGAAGGGCTCCGCGCCATCCCATGGGTGTTCGGTTGGACACAGTCGCGGCAGATCGTTCCGGGCTGGTTCGGCGTGGGCTCCGGCCTCAAAGCCGCGCGCGAGGCCGGTAACTCGGCCCAGCTCAAGGAGATGATCGAGGGCTGGCACTTCTTCCGCTCGGTGCTCTCCAATGTTGAGATGACCTTGGCGAAGACGGACATGGACATTGCCGGCTACTACGTCTCCACCCTGGTGCCGGCGGAACTGCACCGCCTGTTCCGTGCCATCCGGGCCGAATATGATCTCACGGTCGAGGAGATCCAGAACCTCACCGGCGAGCACGTGATCCTCGATGCCCAGCCCACCCTGAAGCGCTCCCTCGAGATCCGGGACCAGTACCTCGACCCCATCAGCTACCTGCAGGTGGAACTGCTGCGCCGCGTCCGGGCCGAGGCCGCGGCGGGCATGACCGGGGCCGAGATCGACGAACGGCTCCAGCGGGCCATGCTGATCACGGTCAACGGAGTCGCTGCCGGGCTGCGCAACACCGGGTAGCCTGCACCTCGGCCCAGACGCTCCCTCAGATCCTGCGGTTATTCCCCGGACGCTCCCTCTCCCGGTGAGGGAGCGTTGGGGTTTTGGGTGCGGAAGGTGAGGGAGCGTTGGGGTTTTGGGTGCGGAAGGTGAGGGAGCGTGGCGGCGCGGCTAGGGTTGTTCCATGCCGTCGTTCCAGACCAGACTGAAGATCACCGGGCTCAAGCCGGGCACCGCTCCCGAAACCGTCATGGCCGCGGCCATCGATGCGCTTGGGACGCGGCACCACGTCGAATCGCACCAGCTTGAGCTCGCCGGCGGCGTACCGCAGCTGAACCTGCGCTTCCTGGTCGAGGCCACCGCCTACAGCGCCGAAAACAGCCAGGCGCTGGAGTCGGCAGCCATGATGCGCGACGCCGTCGAACGCGTTGCGCTCACCGGCGCGCTGACCGTGGTGCGCCGCAGCCGCGGCCGCTGGGCGCCCGTCTAAAAGTCCAGTTCCTCGTCCGGGTCGATCACGGCGGACTCCACGGGGGAGGGGTTGCCCCGGCGCCGCGTCACGATCACGCCCACGACCGCTCCGACCAGCAGCCCGACGCCGACGCCGATCAGGGAGCTCGCCCAGAAGGGCAGCCCGGTGGCGGAGCCCATGAAATAGCCCAGTGCCACGGACCAGGTTGCCCAGAGCAGGCCGCCGAGGGCCGCGCAGAGGCTGAACCCGCGGGTGGAGACGTTGGCGATGCCCGCCGCGGCCGTCGTGGCCAGCCGCCCGCCGGGGATGAAGCGGAGGCCGATGATCGCGCCGTAGGTGGAGGACCGGCCGGCTTTCGCGATCGCCGAATGCACCGCCGCGTGGAACCCCAGGCCCCATTTCCAGCGGTCGAGCACGTGGCTCAGCCGGCGCTTGAACAGCTGGAAGACGAGAAGGTCACCCAGCCATGAGGACGCGGCGGCGAGGAGCACGACGAGGAAGCCGTTGATGCGGCCCTCCGCTGACAGCGCGCCGCCGGTGATGACCAGCATTTCCGAGGGGACGGGCGGGAAAATCGCATCGCCGATCACGAAGGGGAAGATCCAGAAATAGATCGCGGCGCCCCAGCTGTCCGCATTTCCGAAGTCCATGGGCACAAGGTACCGCACTTCCAGCCGCTAGCGGGCCTCGCTGAGTTCCAGTCTGCTGCGGTATTCCACCGGGCTGCCGGAGATGGGGTCCACGAAGCGGATCCCGCGGGCCAGGAGCTGCAGCGGCTTGGCGTAATTGTCCGGAGTCTTGTCCAGCAGTTCCGGGTAGAACGCGTCGTTGACGATCCCGAGGCCCAGTGAGGCCATGTGCACGCGGAGCTGGTGGGTCTTCCCGGAGTGCGGCTCCAGCCGGTACAGCGCGCGGCGGTGCGGGCCGCCGTCGACGTCGGGTGCGCTGTCGGGTGCGCCGCCGTCGGGTGCGCCGCCGTCGGGTGCGCCGGAAGCGTCAAACGTGCGCAGCCGCTCGATCCGGGTTTCCGCGTTGGGTTCGCCGTCGACGACCTCGGCCAGCAGGTAGCTGCGGGACTTGGTCATCCGGTTGCGCACCACCACAGGAAAGTCCACCGCGGGATGGCCCGGTGCGGGCTCCGCGGCGGACACACACTCGTATTCCTTCTGGACCTGGCGCTTTTCGAAGAGCACCTGGTACTTGCCCCGGGTCTCGGGGTTCGTGGAGAGCAGCAGGATGCCGGCGGTCATGCGGTCCAGACGGTGCATGGGAATCAGGTCCGGGAGGCCGAGCTGGTTCCGGAGCCGGACCAAGGCCGATTCCTGGATGTACGTCCCGCCGGGGGTGGTGGGCAGGAAGTGCGGCTTGTCCACCACCAGCAGGTGATCGTCCTGGTGCAGAATGTTCAGCTCCACCGGGATCCGGGTCTCCGGCGGCAGGGTCCGGTAGTACCAGATGAACGTGTGGTCCTGCATCGGCGTGCTGCGGTCCAGGGCGATCCCCGCCTCGCCGACGATCTCGCCGGCGTCGAACCGGTCCTCGATGCCCTGCGGATCGATGTGCCCCCAGCGGTGCATCATGTAGTCCAGCGCGGTCTCCCAGGGACCCTCGTCCGGCAGGCGCAGACGCGTCGCGTTGACGCCGTCGCGCACGGGAAGGGGGGATTGCATCACCCGACCATTCTACGGGCCCGGCCTCCCGCGCCCTGCGCAGTGCTGCCGCGACCGCCGCCGCGATCCCGCCCCCGCGACCCGCCCCCGCGGCCCGGCCCCAGTTCCCCCGACCCCCGCCCCGCCGCCACCCCCGCGACCCGACGCTCCGCGAGCTCCAGTTCGCCGGATACTCGCGAGGTCGCCGGAAACATCCGGCGACCTCGGACGCTTCCGGCGAACTCGCCATGCGTCGCCGAGCTGTGCCCGTCACGCCCCGCGCGCTGCCGGCGTCCGTGTCCCTCGCCTACCCGCCGTCCTCTCCCGCCGCGGGCCCGAGCTCCAGTTCGCCGGACCCGTGCCAGGTCGCCGGAAACATACGGCGACCTCGGACGCTTCCGGCGAACTCGCGATGCCATCCCCGCCCTGCGCCCGTCACACCCCCGCCGTCCGTGTCCATCGCCTAGGCGCCGTCCTCTACCTCCGTGTGCCTGTGTTTCAGTTCGCTGGACCCGTGCCAGGTCGCCGGAAAGGTCCGGCGACCTCGGACGCTTCCGGCGAATTCGCGATGCCGCCGCCACCCCTCCCTTGCGCCCGTCCTACCCCAGCCCCGAGCCGCGGCGGCCGCCCTGAGCTCCAGTTCGCTGGACCCGTGCCAGGTCGCCGGAAACATACGGCGACCTCGGACGCTTCCGGCGAACTCGCCATGCGCCGCTGCCCGCACACGAGCGCCGACGAGAAAAAAGTTCTTGACAAATAAAATTGTCGGAAGGCAGACTGGAAGCATGTTGGACATCGGAGTGATTGAGGATCCGGCCGCGGCCGAGGCCTCGCTGGACCCGATCCGGACGCGGATCCTGCGCGAACTGGCCGAGCCCGGATCTGCGACGCAGCTCGCCGCGAGGGTGGGCCTGCCGCGGCAGAAGGTGAACTACCACCTCAAAGCGCTCGAGCGGCATGGGCTCGTCGAGCTCGTCGAGGAGCGGCGGCGCGGCAACGTGACCGAACGCATTCTGCGGGCGACGGCGGCGTCGTACCTGATTTCGCCGGCGGCGCTGGCCTCGGTGGCGCCGGACCCGCACCGGTTCTCGGACCGCTTTTCCGCCTTCTGGCTGCTGGCACTCGCTGCCCGCATGGTCCAGGAGATGGGGCAACTGATCGCCGGGGCGGCCGCGGCCCGGCAGAAACTCGCCACCTTTGCCATCGACGGCGAGATCACCTTCCGTTCGGCGGCGGACCGGGCGGCCTTCGCCGAGGAGCTCGGCGTCGCCGTGACCAGGCTCGTGGACAAATACCACGACGGCGGTGACCTCCCCTCAGGTTCCGCGGCAGATCAGCAGGCAGGTTCGCAGGCAGGTCGCCGGCCGGAGGGACGCAAGCACCGGCTGGTCGTCGCGCTGCACCCGGCGCTCAAGGCGCCGCAGCCGAAGGCAGCGCACTCAGACCCACAAACAGCAACCCCGCAAACAACCCCACAAGCCAAGGAGCAGGACAATGACTGACCAACGGAAATTCGAAATCGTCTACGACACCGAACTGCCCGGTACCCCGGAACGGGTGTGGGAGGCCGTCACCAAGGACACCCCGGCCTGGATGTTCCCCACGGACCAATGGCCGGCGGTCCGGACCGTGGACGAATACCCCACCCGTCTGGTGTCCCGGATGGACGGTCCGGATGGCTGGTTCAACCAGCTGGAGCACGTCCTGGAACCGCTCGACGGTGGCCGGGCACGGCTGCACTATGTGCACAGCGGCATCTTTGCGGACAACTGGGATGAGCAGTACGACGGCGCCAGCAAGCACACGGCGTTCTATCTGCACACCCTGGGCCAGTACCTGAAGTACTTCGACGGCAAGCCCGTGGTCTTCGCGGACATCCAGGCACCCGCGGCTTCGCAGACCCCGGACGGCTTCGACCGGCTCAAGCGGGCCCTGGGCGTCGACACTGCCGCTCCGGGGGAGACGGTGGAACTGGAGCTCGACGGCGTCGGGCCGCTGGCCGGCGAAGTGGACTTCGCCAACGAGAACTTCCTCGGCCTGCGGACCGCGGACACGATGTACCGCTTCTTCGGGCGCAACGCCTTCGGCGCGCCGGTGGGCATGACCGTGCACGACTTCAGCGGCAGCGGGGACGCCGGGGCGACGGCGAAGGCCTGGGCCGGGTTCCTGACGAAGGTCTACGCCTGATCCCGCGACGCGCATCCTGCCTGGCGATGCCCTGAACGTTCGAGTTCGCCGGAACGGGCCGAAGTCGCCGGAATGGTCCGGCGACTTCGGACGTTTCCGGCGACCTCGAGACGCGGGAAAGAAAGGGCGTCGCGGGACGGGCCTGTGCGCGACTCGGTTCAGGCGATGGCCGCGGCCGGCGGGGACGACAGGTTGCGCCGCAGCTGCGGGGAGGCCTCCAGCCGGTCCTGCGCCGAACGCAATGCCAGCACGGCCGTCTCCAGCTGCTCCGGTGGCAGCGTGAACGGCAACCGCAAGTACTGCTCAAACGCGCCGCCGACGCCGAACCGGGGTCCGGCGGCGAGCCGGATCCCGACGTCGGGGGCCAGCACCGCAAGTGCCGTGCTGATCGGCGCCGGGAGTCGGCACCAGACGGACAGGCCGCCGACGGGCCATTCGGGCTCCCAACCGGGCAGGTGCTCCCGAATCAGTTCCACCAGTTTGTGCCGGTTCCCGCGCAGCGCGGCCAGCCTGTCGGGGAGCGGCTCCGTCATGGCATTGACCAGATGCGCCCCGGCGAGCTGCTCCACCACCGGCCCGCCCAGGTCCAGGGTGGTTCGGGCAGCGGCGAAACGCTGAATGAGGGGCTCGCTGGCGCGGATCCAGCCGGTGCGCAGCCCTGCCCAGTGCGACTTGCTGAGGGAACCGAGGGAGACCACCGCCGGGCTGAAAGCGGCCATGGGGGTCGAGGCGGCGCCGTCGAGGTTCAACTCCCGCAGCGTCTCGTCCACCACCAGCACAGTGCCCGACGCCGCGGCCGCCTTCACGAGCCGGCGCCGCTGGGAATCGGGCATCAGCCGGCCGGTGGGGTTGTGGAAGTCCGGCACCACATACGCCATCGCGGGGCGCTGCTGGAGCAGCGCCGTTTCCATGGCCTCGAGGTCCCAGCCGCCTGCGCCGTTGTGGGCAAGGCCGTTACCGCCTGGGCTGTGGAGACGGCCGCCGTGGACTGCGCCGTTATGGCCTGTGCCGCCGGGTGTTGCGGCAGGCATGGCCACCGGGACCGGTCGGCAGCCCGCAGCCCGGATCGCGTCGAGGGCGTTCGGGTAGCTCGGATGCTCCACGAGCACCGTGGTCCCGGACCGCCCGGCCAATGTGCGGAGCACAATGTTCAGCGCGTGCTGGGCGCCGGAGGTGACCAGGACCTGCGCGGCCGTTGTCGGGACCCCGGCGGCGGTGTACCGGGCCGCAATGGCTTCCCGGAGCGGGCCCACGCCCAGGGCGTCGTAGCCGAAGCCAGGCAGCAGGGCCGGCAATTCGGTCAGGGCCGCGGCAAACGCCCGGTGCACCACTTCGCCGCTCGCGGGCAGGGAGGCGTAAGCCAGGTCCAGGATCCCGTCCGGCACCGCCAGGCCGGGCGCGCCACTTAGCCGCAGGGCTCCGTCGTGGCCGCCGGCATGCAAGGGCCCCTGGCTTGGGATGCAGCTCCGGCTCCGACTGCCCTGGCCGCTGCTGAGGAAACCCTGCTCTCGCAGCAGGGCGTAGGCCGCCGTCACCGTGGTGCGGCTGATGCCAAGGGCCGCTGCCAGCGAGCGCTCGCTCGGCAGGGCGACGTCCAGGGCTACGCGGCCGTCGAGGATGAGCAGGCGGACGACGTCGGCCAGCTCGCGGTAAGCGGGGGCGGCACCGACGTTCCACTCGCCCAGCAGGCGGGCCAGCGACCCCGGAGTCAAAGAGACGGACATAGAGCCAGTATTTCAAACTGGCTATGGATTGCAAGGCCAGTTTTCGTGAGGATGGAGACCATGTTGACCCGCAGACTCCTCCAGCTCCTCATCGGCCTCGCTCTTTACGGCATTTCCCTCGCCATGGTCATCCGCGCCAGCCTCGGCACGGCGCCGTGGGACGTGCTCCACCAGGGGCTGGCGGCCAGGACCGGGCTCAGCCTCGGCACGGTGGTGGTTGTTGTCAGCTTCCTGGTGCTGCTGCTGTGGATCCCGCTCCGGCAATGGCCCGGCGTCGGAACCCTGTGCAACGCGGTGCTGGTGGGGGTCTTCGCGGACATCGGGCTGGCCCTGATTCCACAGTTTTCGCATCTGGGCGGCCAGATCTGCCTGCTCGTCGGGGCCGTGCTGCTCAACGGCGTCGCCTCCGCCTGCTACATCGGCGCCCGCCTGGGCCCGGGCGCACGGGACGGGCTCATGACGGGCCTCGCCCGGCGGACGGGCTGGCCGGTCCGGGTTTGCCGCACCGGCATTGAAGTGGTGGTCCTTGGCGCGGGCTGGCTGCTGGGCGGCTCGGTCGGTGTGGGCACGGTGCTGTACGCGCTGGCCATTGGCCCCCTGGTGCAGTTGCTGCTGCCGCGGTTCACCGTTCCGGAAGCGCGTCCGGTCCCTGCGGCAGGAACTGAAGCGTCCGGAACTGAAACGGCCGGAACTGAAACGGAAGCCGCCGTTGCCGGGACGGCAGTCCCTGTGGCGGCGGGCAGCGGGCCGGCCGATTGATTTCCGCGGGTTAATTCCCGCGGGCCCCGTCAGCCGGCGCCTTCTCTTCCGGGGCCCGGCAGGGGCTGGCAGGTGGGGCAGTAGTAGATGTCCCGTTCCTCGGTGAAAGTGCCGGCGCCGTTCTCCTTGCCCAGGACGCCGCGGCGGATCGGAGTGCCGCATTTGAGGCACGGCTGGTGCTCGCGCCGGTAAACCCAGTAACCGGGACGCCCGGCGGTGCGGCCCACCGGCACGCCCCGCGCGTTCAGCACGGTGGTCCGCCGGCCCGGCCCGAGGTTGGCGGAGAGCAGGACCTGGGCGTCGGTAATGATGGCGGCCAGATCCGGCACTGCCGAGACGGGCGACGCCGGGTGGACTCCCGCGAGGAAGCAGGCCTCGCACCGGTAGATGTTTCCGATCCCCGCGAGCTTGCTCTGGTCCAGCAGGGCGACGCCTATCGGAACGTCCGGAGCCGCGAGCAGCCGGTGTTCGGCCTCGGCCGCGTCCCAGTCCGGGCCCAGCAGGTCCGGGCCGAGGTGCCCCACGATGGTGTCCTCCTGGTCGGTCCGTACCACCTCAAGGATGCCCAGGGAGAACCCGACGGCGTCGGCCGTGGCGGTCCGCAGCACGCAGCGGGCCGTGAAGCCGGGCTTCCGCCAGCGGCCCCCGGGCGGGTAGACCTGCCAGCTGCCCTCCATCTTCAGGTGCGAATGGATGGTGAGCCGGTCTCGGGGCGTCGGGCCCTGGACGCGCATCAGCAGGTGCTTGCCGCGGGGCACCACCTCGGCCACGGTCCAGCCGCCGAGTTTCAGGGTGGCGAAGCGCGGGACCCGGAAGTCGGAGGAGACCAGTTCCTTCCCGGCCAGGGCTGCGTGCAGCTGTGCGGCGGCGCGGAAGACCGAATCGCCCTCAGGCACGGATCCTCAGTCCCTTGGGGGTGGAATAGGCCCCGGCCTGGGCCAGGGCGGCCGCCACCGGGGTGTCCAGGATGCCGTGGCCGTTGACCTTTTCCATGATCAGCTTGTCCACCGCGCCGCGGGTCACCACACCCGCCAGGGCCGTGCCGGCCGCGGCCAGGACGTCGGGGTCGTCGCTGAACGCGAGCAGGGTCTTGCCGCCGCGCTCGACATAAAGCGCCAGGGCGCCGTCGACCAGGACCACGAGGGCGCCGGCCTTCCGGCCCGGGCGGTGGCCGGTGCCGGCGTCGACGTTGAGCGCAGGCCACGGCAGTGCGGCGCCGTACGGGTTGGCGGGGTCGGTCGCGGCGAGGGCCAGGGCCACCGGCTCGGCCTTGTGCAACTCGGCGTCCTCGACGTAGGACCGCAGCCGGTCCACCGTGGCCGGGACGGCGAACTGCGCCGCGCCGAGGTGTTCGATGAAGTAGCCGCGACGGCAGCGTCCGGCTTCCTCGAGCCGGGCCAGGACCTTGTACATGAGGCCGAAGCCGCCGAGGATGTTTTCTGCCATGACCGAGCCGCGGGTGACCACACCGTAGCGGTCCAGGAGCAGCTCCGCGGTGGCCCGGGCATGGATGGTGGGATCGAGCTCCGGGGAGGGCAGCGCGGACCAGCGTCCCGCGGCGAGCGGGGGAGCGGGCGCGGTGCCGGTCACGGATCCGTACCGGCCGCCGGTGAGTCCCGGTGATCCGAGCAGGCCGGTGCCGTGCGCCCGTCCGAGCCGGCTGAGCCGCGGCGCGCGGGCCCGCGGGGCGCGCCCCACCTGCCGGTGCGCGGTGTGGCCGCCGGCGATCAGGGCCCTGACGGGGGCGAACGTGTCGCCGGTAATCCGGCCCGCCCAGGCGAGATCCCAGAGTGCGGCCACCACGTCCTGGTCGCTGAGCACCGAATCCATGCCGCCGGCAACCTCGGTCAGCTGCCGGAAGAAGTAGCCGCCGCCGTTGTTCTGCAGGTGCTCGAGGAGCCGTCGCTGCGCGTCGCCGGGTTCGAAGTCGATGGACGGGTTCAGCGTCAGTTCGGCCGAATCGGCGAGGTGCAGGCTCACCCAGCCGTCGTTGCCCGGCAGCGAGCCGGCACCGGACCAAAGGACCTCGCCGGCGGCCATGAGCTCGTCCAGCATGGCCGGCTGGTAGTTGGAGACGCGGCTGGCCAGGACAAGCGGCTCCCATGCCGAGGCCGGAATGGGCACGCCGGAGAGCTGGTCGATGGCCGTGATAATGCCGTCCAGGCCGCGGAGCGCGGACTGCCCGCGGCCGCCCGGGGTCCGCACGTTCTGCCAGGCGGGAAGGAATCGGCCGTAGGCGGCGGCGTCCACCGGTTCGACTTCGGCGCGGAGCGCGGCGAGGGAACGGCGGCGCAGCCTGCGGAGGACTTCGGCGTCGCACCATTCGCTCACACCCGCCGCAGGCAAAAGGGGAGGCAAAAGGGGAGGCAAAACGGCGGGCTGGAATGCCTCCTCGCCGTATCCCTCCACCTCGGATTCTTCACCGCCGGCTGCCGTGCTGGCTGACGTGCCCGCCGGTGGCGCAGCGTGCGGGCGGAACTCTCCTTCCACCACGCGTCCGTCCGCGGCCAGCCGCTTCAGTGCCGTGCCGACGACGGCGACGCCCAGTCCCAGCCGCGCCGCGGCCTCGGCGGCGGTGAAGGGCCCGTGCGTGCGGGCGTAGCGCGAGACGAGGTCGCCGAGGGGGTCCGCGACCGGTTCGATGAAGGCCAGCGGCACACCCATGGGCAGCGGCACGCCGAGGGCATCCCGGAGCCGGGCGGCATCCTCGACGGCCGCGAAGCGTTCGATGCCGCCGATGTTGACCTTGATCGCCCGGTTGGCCCGCTGCAGTGCGGTGAGGTGGGCGGCGGCGGAGGCCTCGGTTGCCGGGGTTTCGACAGGCAGGCCCCCCTGGTCAGTCTGGTCAGTCCCGGCGGTCCCGGCAGCCTCGCTTCCCTGGGCTGGGGCCGCCACCGGCTCCAGCCGGGCGGCGACCTCGTCTGGCGAGAGCGGACCGAGGAGGCGCAGGAGGTCCGCGACGCCCTCCAGTCCGCGCACCTGTCGGTCGCGGGCCAGCCGCTGCAGTTCGCGCTCGGTGGCCTCGATGACCTTCGCATCCAGCAGTTCGCGCAGCTCAACGCGGCCCATGAGCTCGTTGAGCAGGGTGGAATCGAGGGCCAGGGCGGCGGCCCGGCGCTCCGCCAGCGGGGAGTCGCCTTCGTAGAGGAACTGGGCCACGTAGCCAAAGAGCAAGGACTTCGCGAACGGGGAGGGCTGCTGGGTGGTGGTCTGGACGATCCTGAGCTCGCGGCGCTCGACGGACGCGGCGATGTCCTTCAGCGCCGGAAGGTCGTAGACATCCTGAAGGCACTCGCGGACCGTCTCGAGGACAATCGGGAACGTCGGGTACTTCCGGGCAACATCCAGCAGCTGCGCCGAACGCTGCCGCTGCTGCCACAAGGGTTGCCGCTTGCCGGGATTCTGCCGGGGCAGGAGCAGCGCGCGGGCCGCGCACTCGCGGAACCGGGAGGCGAACAGGGCGCTCCCGCCGACCTCCGCCGTCACGATCTGCTCGATTTCCTCCGGGTCGAACAGGAACAACTCGGCGCCCGGCGGCTCATCCTCCATCATGGGCACGCGCAGCACGATGCCGTCGTCGGCGGCCATGGCCGAGCCGTCCATCCCGTAGCGCTGCTGCAGGCGCTGGCCCACGGCCAGGGCCCACGGTGCGTGCACGGGCATGCCGAAGGGGCTGTGCAGCACCACGCGCCAGTCGCCGAGCTCGTCGTGGAAGCGTTCCACCACGAGGGTCGTGTCGCTGGGGACCACCTCGGTGGCGAGCCGTTGTTCGGCGAGGTACTGGATCAGGTTGTTCGCGGCGTAATCGTCCAGTCCGCTGGCCTTGCACCGCTCGGTGGCCGGCCCGACGTCGGACGCCGCCAGTTCGCGCATAAACGCGCCGAGGGCGCGGCCCAAGTCCACCGGCCGGCCCAGGGAGTCGCCCTTCCAGAAGGGCAGCTTGCCGGGCTGGCCGAACGCCGGCGAGACCAGGACACGGTCGTGCGTGATGTCCTCGATCTTCCAGCTGGTGGCGCCGAGCGCGAAGATGTCGCCAACCCGGGATTCATAGACCATTTCCTCATCGAGTTCGCCCACCCGGCGCCCGCCCTTGGCCGCGGCGGCGGCCGGGCTGGCTGCCCTGCCGTCCGCACTGGCGCCGCCGGAGGAACCGCTACCGCCGGTGCCCTCGACTTCGGTGCCAATGATGTAGACGCCGAACAGCCCGCGGTCCGGGATGGTGCCGCCGGAAGTGACGGCGAGCCGCTGCGCGCCGGGCCTGCCCTCGATGGTCCCGGCGTTCCGGTCCCAGATGACCCGGGGGCGCAGTTCGGCGAATTCGTCCGAGGGGTAGCGCCCGGCAAGAAGGTCCAGGGTGGCTTCGAACGCGGAGCGGGGGAGCGAGGCGAACGGCGCCGACCGTCGGACCGTGTTGAACCAGTCCTCCACGTCGATGGCACCGAGGGCCGTGGCGGCGACCGTCTGCTGGGCCAGGATGTCCAGCGGGTTGGCCGGTACGCTCAGCCGCTCGATCTTGCCCGCGAGCATCCGCTCCACGGTGATGGCCGTGTGGACCAGGTCTGCCCGGTGCTTCGGGAACAGGACGCCCTGGGAGACTTCGCCGACCTGATGGCCGGCGCGGCCCACCCGCTGCAGGCCGCTGGCCACGGAGGGCGGCGACTCGACCTGTACCACCAGGTCCACGGCACCCATGTCGATGCCGAGCTCGAGTGAGGACGTGGCCACGACGCAGCGCAGCCGCCCGGATTTCAGGTCATCTTCGATCAGGGCGCGCTGGTCCTTGGACACGGAGCCGTGGTGGGCGCGGGCCAGCACGGGATCGGCGCCGGCGGTGCTCCCGGCCTGGGCCATCATGTGGGCCGGTGTGGCGGTGGATGTGGGCTGCGCGGCGGCGCGGCCGGACGGCATGCCCACGCGGCCGGACGGCACCGGACTCGGCACGTCATTCGGTCCGGCGTCGAAGTCCGGGGCGCCGGCGCCAAAGTCCGTCCAGCCGCCGCCGGCTGCCAGGAGCTGGCGTTCGGCGTAGATCTCGTTGAGCCGGGCGGTGAGCCGTTCGGCGAGGCGGCGGGAGTTCGCAAACACGATGGTGGACTGGTTGGCGAGCACCAGGTCCACGATCTTTTCCTCCACATGCGGCCAGATGGAGGCCTGGGGCTGCAGCCCGGAGGCCGGGCCGGAGTCGAAGGCCCCGGCGGCGCCCTGGAGATCGGACATGTCCTCCACCGGGACGGAGACGGTCAGGTCCCAGTTCTTCCGTGACGGAGGGGCGACAATTTCCACCGGCGCCGAGCCGGCGAGGAACTGCGCCACCAGCTCCTTGGGTTCCACGGTGGCCGACAGCCCGATCCGCTGGGCGGGCTTGGGCAGCAGCGCGTCCAGCCGTTCCAGCGATACTGCCAGATGCGCCCCGCGCTTGGTGCCGGCGACGGCGTGGACCTCGTCGACGATGATCGTGTCCACTTCGCTGAGGGTTTCGCGGGCCTTGGACGTCAGCATCAGGAAGAGCGATTCCGGGGTGGTGATGAGGATATCGGGCGGGTGGCTGAGCAGCGTGCGGCGGTCCGACGCCGTCGTGTCCCCGGACCGGACGCCCACGCTAATGAGCGGGGCCGGCAGGTCCAGGCGTTTGGCGGTCTGCGTGATGCCGATCAGCGGCGCGCGGAGGTTGCGTTCGACGTCGACGCCGAGAGCCTTGAGCGGGGATATGTACAGCACGCGGGTCTTGCGCTGGGGCGCCTTGCCTCGAGCAGGCTTCCGGCGCCCACCCTTGACCGCCGGGTCCAGGCCGGGCAGGGCTTCGGGCTCTGCGGGCGCGGAGACAAGCAACCGGTCCAGCGCCCAGAGGAACGCGGCGAGCGTCTTGCCGGAGCCGGTGGGTGCGACGACGAGGGCGTGCGCACCGGAGGAGATGGCATTCCATGCGCCGTTCTGGGCCGGTGTGGGCGCGGAAAAAGCGCCCAGGAACCAGTCCCGGGTCGGCCGGCTGAACCGGTCCATGGCGTCGGCCGCGAGTGTGCCGCCGGCGAGCTCCTGCCCCTTCATTCCTCCATCATGCCCTACCCCGCCGACACTATTGGCCGGGCCACATCATGGGGCGGCGGGTCCCGCGGGGGCCAGGTGCCCCGGGACGGGCGGGAGCGCAGACGCGCTGGATCAGAGACGCGGGGGACGGGTGTTACTTGGGCTGGAAGGCACCGATGGTCAGCAGGTTGATCTCCGTGTTGGTGCAGGCGTCCAGTTGCTGCGGAATGAACAGCGACGCGGTGTCGTTGGGCGGGTAGACCCGGAATCCTGCCGCCGGTGTCTTGGTGCAGTCCGGGTAGTTGGCGGCCTGGGTGTAGCGCAGGGTGGCTGTGCCGGCCTTGCCCGGGGCAAGTGTGACGTCGGTGACCGGGCCCGAGTCGTCGCGGGTGGCGGCGGCGCCGATCGGCTCACCGTCGGCCCCTGCTGTGAGGGAGACGCCCGCGAAGCCCTTCAGCAGGCACGGTTCGGTGCCGGAGTTGGTCAGGATCAGCTGCATGTAGATGCTGCCGGCCGCGCCGCCGCCCGTGGCGTCGGTGGTGCCGGTCAGGCTTGCGGCCTTGCACAGCTGGGGGCCGCCCTTGGCGGTGGACGGTGCGGCGGCCGCAGAGGATTCCGGCGCGGCAGCGGACGTCGCGGGCGGCTGGCTGGTTTCCGTGGCAGACGGGCTGGGCGGGGACGTGGCCGACTGGGCCTGCGTCGAGCTGCCCCCGCAGCCGCTGAATAGGAGGGCCGCCGCGGCAGCCGTTATCACAACCAGTGCGTGCTTCATTCGCTGAGACCTCATGGCTCAACCATTATCCCCGCCGTTGCCTTAGTCAACGATGCCACTGCGACGGAGCCCGATTGATGTCCGGATTGTGATTTCCCGGCATCGGCCGAGGTCAACTGCGCCGCGTGCTCTATTCCGCAGCCGGCGAGCAGCTGCCCTAGTCGGTCTCGGGCCCCGAGCAGTAGTGGCAGTCGTCGGGGCAGGAAGCGGCCCAGGGGTCCGTCCCGGACGCGGACCCGGACAGGATTTCCGGCTGCCGTGCCAGGGCCGTTGGCCGGTCAGTTGCCAGCATGGCCGGCTCCTTCGGGTTCTGCCACGCTCAGTTCAAAGCCGTCGGCAACGTGGAACAGCTGACGGTGCCCGCCGTCGGAGAGCACCCATACGACGTCGCCGTCGGGCGTGCGGTTATCCACCAGGCCCGCGTGCTCAAGGCGGCCGCCACGGTGGAGGTGGACGGCGTCGCCGATCTCGACATCGTCCCAATGGGCGGCGCTGCCGGAAGGCCGGTTTTTCTGCAAGGTCATGAGGAGTCCTGAACGGTCACGGGGAAACGAGGATGTGACCCAGCTAACCGTGGAATGGCCTCCCGCCTCAATGGTCAAGTGAATGAGACACTGACTTACTGTTGTGCACAAGTCCAGGGCCGGAGCCCCGGGCGGAAGTCCGGACGCTAGGCGGCCGTCTACGTGTCCGTGTGGGCTGCGCGGCGGGTCAGCCAGGCAAAGGTGGGCGGAGGGGGCGGTGGGACAGCCGCTGACCCGGCCGCCGTGCGCCCCGAGCTGCCCCCCGCTGCCGCGCGGCGCCGGCGCAGCTCCAGGGCGAGGCTCTCCTGGCCGCGGGCCATCGCCCAGCGGTGGTTGGCGGCGAAGGCCGGCTTCAGCAGCCAGCTCAGCCGCCGCAGCAGGGGCTTCGCGGTACTGACGCGCCAGTCGTAGGTGATGACCGTTTCCGGCCCGTCCGGCTCGAAGGTCCAGCGGCCGGTGCCGTTCAGATCGCCTGCCGCGGTGAGGGCGAAGCCGCGGGCCGTGACGGGCTCTGTAACCGTGAGGGTCCAGCGGAGCGTATAGGGCAGCCAGCCCTTCGTGTAGAGGCGTACAAGTCTGTGCATTCCGGGCCCGGGCTCCGGGCCGCCGGCCACGGGCTCGACGCTGAGATAGACGGATGGCCACCAGCGCGGCATGGCCGTGGCGTCGCCCAGGACGGCCGCGACCTCCTCCGGCGTGCCCGCCACGCGCCAGACGGTCCGGAACTCATAATCTGTGCTGCCCATCGGGGCCTCCTTTCAGCCCTGCGTGGATGCCCTCACTATCAATTCGGGCGGAAAGACCACCTGGGTGGGTGCAAAGCCGTCCTCCGATGCCGCCTCCCGGAGCAACAGTTCCAGCGCGGTGGAGCCGATGAGGGCGCTGGGCTGCCGGATGGAGGACAGCGGCACGACGGCGGCGGCGGCGAACTCTATGTCGTCGTAGCCGATCAGGGCTATCTCCTGCGGCACCTTGACGCCGCCCATGAGCATCAGGCCCTGCAGGGCACCCACGGCAAGCAGGTCGTTGGCTGCAAAGATCGCATCCGGGCGTTCGGCTTCGGGCCGGGCCTGGATGGACTCGCCGGCCGCCCTGCCCGAAAGCACGGTCAGGGATTCCGTGGCGATGACCTCCAGCGTTGCACCCGCAACGGCGTCGATGGCCTTCCGCGCCCCCGCCAAACGGTCCGCTACCTGCCGGATGCTTGCCGGTCCGCCGACAAACGCGATCCGCCGCCTGCCCAGCGACAACAGGTGGGCCGCAGCCATCTCCCCGCCCGCCAGGTCGTCCACGGCCACGGAGGAGAAGCTCGCGTTCTCTGTCTGGCGGTCCACGAGCACTGTAGGGATGCCCCTGCGCCGGAGCTGCTCCAACCGGGGAATCACATTTCCTACCGGGGACAGCAGCACGCCCCGCACGCGCTGCTGCTCAAAGAGGTCCAGATACGCGGATTCCCGGCCTTCGTCCTCGTTGCTGTTGCCGACGAGGACGGTGAAGTTCTCCGCGGCGGCGCGGTCCTCCGCGCCCCGGGCCAGATCCGAGAAGAAGGGGTTGGCAGCGTCCAGGACCACCAGGCCGATGCTGTGGCTCATGCCCGCGCGCAACTGGCGCGCGGCGTCGTTCCGGACGAAGCCGAGCTTGTCGATGGCGGACTGGACCCTCAGGGTAACTTCCGCGGAAACCTTCTGCGGCCGGTTCAGCACATTGGAGACCGTCCCCACCGAGACGCCGGCCAGTGCCGCGACGTCCTTGACGCTCGCTGAAACCATTTCCTGTGCTCCTGAAGGTGGACGCCGCAGCCCCTGGGGCCAGGCGGCGCGTACGCAAAATAGTCACTTCAGGATATCCGTCCGGGGTCCACTTTGAACCCTTTTATTGAAACGAATCAAAAGCAGCGTCACGAATGCCTGACGTCAGTTGACGTGTTGATTTGAAGACCTTATGATTCAAATCACAACTCGTTATGAAACGATTCATTTCGTGTTCACTAGGCACAGTTCACTAAGCCCCAAAGGTGCGGTCAATTTTATGCAGCAGACACACAGTTCCCGGTCCGGCCCCGCTGAGGGGGAGCAGGTTCCGGTCCTCTCGCTCTCCCACGCAGCCAAGACCTTCGGCCCGGTGGTCGCCCTGGCCGACGGCACCATCCACATCGAGGCTGGCGAAATCCACGCACTCGTCGGCGAGAACGGCGCCGGCAAGTCCACGCTGGTGAAAATCCTCGCTGGCCTGCACCACCCCGATTCCGGCGACTTCCAGGTGGCCGGCCAGAGCGTCCAGTTCCGCAATGTTGCCGAGAGCAAGGACGCCGGAATCTCGGTCATCTACCAGGAACCCACGCTCTTCCCCGACCTGAGCGTCGCGGAGAACATTTTCATCGGCCGCCAGCCCAAGGGCCGCTTCGGGCTCATCAGCAAAGCGACCATGGTCAGGGAAGCGCGCAAGCTGTTCGAGCGGCTCGGCGTTCCGATCGACCCGACCCGCATCGCCGAAGGCCTGTCCATCGCGGACCAGCAGATCATTGAAATCGCCAAGGCCATTTCGCTGGACGCCAAAGTCCTGGTGATGGACGAGCCCACGGCAGCCCTCAGCGGCGTCGAGGTGGAACGGCTGTTCGCCGTGGCCCGGAGCCTCCGGGACCGCGGGACCGGCATCCTCTTCATTTCGCACCGTTTCGACGAAGTCTTTGACCTGTGCGACCGCATCACCGTGATGCGGGACGGCCGGTACATCTCCACCCACCGCACGGCCGACGTCACCGTCGAGCAGGTCGTTCGCGAGATGGTGGGCCGCGACATTGGCGCCCTGTTCCCCAAGACCCCCGCCGAGATCGGCGACGTGGTCCTGAAAGTGGACGGCCTCAGCCGCGCCGGGGTGTTCCGCGATATCAGCTTCGAGGTCCGCGCCGGGGAAATCGTTGCCTTGGCCGGCCTCGTCGGCGCCGGCCGCACCGAGGTGGCCCGTGCCGTATTCGGCATCGACCCCTACGACGCCGGCGATATCACCTTCGACGGACGCAAGCTCAGGCCGAGGAATCCCCAGGTGGCCATCACCGCCGGCATGGGCTTCGTGCCGGAGGACCGCCGCAAGCAGGGCCTCGTGATGGACCTGTCCGTGGCCCGGAACGTCACGCTCACGCTGCGCAACAAGTACACGACGGCGGGCCTGATCAACGGGGGCGCGGAGCGGCGCGCGGCCCAGGAATGGAGCAAACGGCTCCAGGTCAAGACCGGCTCGCAGGAGTACGCCGTCTCCACGCTCTCCGGCGGCAACCAGCAAAAGGTGGTGCTCGCCAAGTGGCTGGCCACGGACCCGCGGCTGCTGATCATCGACGAACCCACCCGCGGCATCGACGTCGGCACCAAGAGCGAGGTCCACCGGCTCATATCGGACCTCGCCGGGCGCGGGATCGCGATCCTGATGATCTCCTCGGAACTGCCCGAGGTCCTCGGCATGGCGGACCGCGTCCTGGTCATGCGCGAAGGCCGGATCACCGCCGAACTCGACCGTGCCGATGCGAACCCCGAATCGGTCATGCACGCCGCCACGTCTTCCGCAGGAGGAACCCTGTGAGCTCAGCTCTGGACCACAAGAACGCAACGACGCCGGCACCCGACGCCGGAGCCCGGGGCGCCGTCGCCTCGCTGCTGCGGATGCGCGAACTCCCCGTGCTGATCGCGCTGGCACTGCTGGTACTCGTCACCTACCTGATCAACCCGCTGTTCCTCACCGCGCAGGGCGTGAAGGACCTGCTGCTCAACGCCACGATCATCATGATTCTGGCGGTGGGGCAAACCCTGCTGATCATCACCAGGAACATCGACCTTTCCGTCGGCTCCATGCTGGGGCTGGTCGCCTTCGGCACCGGCTCCCTTTTCTCGGCCATGCCCGACGTGCCGATCATCGCAGTCTTTGTGATCGGCATGGCCTTCGGGGCGCTGCTGGGCGCCGTCAACGGCGCACTGGTCACCCTCGCCAAAGTACCCGCCCTGGTCATCACCCTCGGGACGCTCTACGTGTACCGCGGCCTGAACAACGCCTGGGCCGGCGGCAAGCAGTACTTCGCCGGCGACCGTCCGGAGGAGTTTGGCGCCCTCTCGGTGAACACCTTTCTGGGGTTCCCCGTCATCACGCTGCTGGCCATCGTCGTCGTAATCGCCGTCGCCATCTACATGTCCGGCACCCGCCCGGGCCGTGACCTTTACGCCATCGGCTCGGACCCGGACGCGGCCACCGCCTTCGGCATCAAGGTCTCCAAGCGCGTGTTCCTCGCGTTCCTGGCCAACGGCGCGCTCGCCGGCCTGGCCGGTGTGCTTTACGCCAGCCGCTTCAACTCCGTCGGCGCCACCACCGGCACCGGGATGGAACTGACCGTAGTGGCGGCCGCCGTCGTCGGTGGTGTGGCCATCTTCGGCGGCAGCGGATCGGTGACCGGGGCCGCGCTCGGCGCCGTCCTCCTGACCACCATCACCAGCTCCCTGACCGCCCTGCGGGTGGACAAGTTCTGGCAGCAGGCGATCGTCGGCGTGCTGATCCTCACCGCCATCATCATCGACCGCGTGGCCAGCCTGCGCACAGCCAAGAAACTGCGGATTAGCGAGGCTCGCAATGTCTGAAACCACGTCCACCACCAGCACGGCGCCGGCTCCCGTGGCTGACAACACCAAGCCGCTGGCCAGCGAACCGAAGGGCCGGACCGGGGCCGCGCGGATCCTGATGGGCCGTGACGCGGTCACCATCTACGCCCTGATTGCTTTCCTGATCTACGCCGCCATCGCCATCCCGCGCTTCGCCTCGCCGGTCACCACCGGCTTCCTGCTCCTGGACGTGATCCCGGTCCTGCTGATTGCCATGCCGATGACGCTGATCATCATCACGGGCGAAATCGACCTGTCCGTGGCCAGCACCGCCGGCCTGACCAGCGCCCTGATGGGCGTCCTCTGGGCCGGCGGGACGGACATCTGGCTGGCCCTGGCAATCAGCCTGCTGGCAGGAATTGCCGCCGGCATGTTCAACGGCTTCCTGATCGCGGTCCTCGGACTGCCCTCCCTGGCGGTCACCATCGGCACCCTGGCGTTGTTCCGCGGCCTGGCCCTGGTCATCATCGGCGACAACGCCGTGGCCAACTTCCCCAAGGCGCTGACCGCCTTCTTCACCTCCAAAATCGGCGGTACCGGCATCCCCACGGTGATGATCGGCGTCGTGGTGGTGATGGTCTTCTTCGGCGTGCTGCTGCACTTCACACCGTTCGGACGCGGCCTCTATGCGATGGGCTACAGCAAGGAAGCCGCCAGCTTCGTCGGGATCAACGTCGCCCGCAGCAAGTTCTGGCTCTACGTCGGGTCCGGCGCCGTTTCGGCTCTCGCCGGCATCTACTGGACGCTGCGCTACACAAGCGCCCGCAGCGACAACGCCTCCGGCCTGGAACTGGCCGTCATCGCCGCCGTCCTGCTCGGCGGCGTGTCGATCTTCGGCGGCAAGGGCTCCATCCCCGGCGTCATCGCCGGCGTCCTGCTGATCGGCACGCTCAACTACGCCCTCCGCCTGGCCCGGGTGTCCGACGTCGTCCTCATCACGGTGACCGGACTGCTGCTGATCCTCTCAGTGGTGGCGCCGAGCATCGGCTCCGCCATCAGGCAATGGCGGCACACCCGCCGCGTCCGCCGAAGTTTCACCCGCAAGGCCACCTGAAATCTGCACACCACAACAAACCGCGCCCGCCTGGGACCGGCTGTACCGACCGCACGAAGGAAAAGGGAAGAACAATGATGTTGAACCGCAAGAACAAGGGCCGGACCGGCCGACTGGGAAGCATGGTGGCCATCACCGCCGTGGCCGCACTGGCGCTGACAGCCTGCAACAGCGGCTCTGCATCCTCGACCGACACCAGCAGCCCCTCGGCAGGGGGCGGGGACCAGAAGATCACCTTCATCCCCAAGCAGCTGAACAACCCGTACACGGACGTTGTTCTGGGCGGCGGCAAGAAGGGCGCCACTGAGGCAGGATTCGCCTCCTCGCAGGTCGTCGGACCGCTGGAAGCCTCCGCCTCCAGCCAGGTTTCGTTCATCAACGCCGAGACTCAGGCCGGCACGAACGTCATCGCGATTGCCGCCAATGACCCCGACGCCGTCTGCACCGCCCTCGGCGAAGCCCGTTCCGCCGGCGCCAAGATCGTCGCGTTCGACTCGGATACCAATCCCGACTGCCGCGACATCTTCATCAGCCAGGTCGTCGCCAAGGACGTTGCCTTGATCCAGACCAAGCTGATTTCCGAGCAGATCGGCGGCAGCGGCGAGATCGCCATCCTGTCCGCCACCGCCAACGCCACCAACCAGAACGAGTGGATCAAGTACATGGAGGAGGAGCTCGCCTCCAACCCCGCGTACAAGGACATCAAGCTTGTGGCCAAGGTCTACGGCGATGACAACGACACCAAGTCCTTCCAGGAAGCCCAGGGCCTCATGCAGGCCCACCCGAACCTGAAGGGCATCATCTCGCCCACCACAGTGGGCATCGCCGCCACCGCCCGGTACCTCTCAACGTCCGCCTACAAGGGCAAGGTTGCCCTGACCGGGCTCGGACTGCCGAATGAAATGCGGCCCTTCGTGAAGGACGGCACCGTCAAGGAGTTCGCCCTCTGGGATCCGGCACAGCTCGGCTACGTGGCGGCGTTCGCCGGCAAGGCCCTCAAGGACGGCAAGATCACCGGCGCCGAAGGGGATACCTTCACCGCCGGCGAACTGGGCGAACGCAAGGTCGAAAAGGGCGGCCTGGTGATCGTCGGCCCGCCGACGGTCTTCAACGCCGAGAACATCGACAAGTACAACTTCTGATCCGTTCCTGACCCATCCCGAGCGGCCGGGCGGGCCGCCGACAGCCCGCCCGGCACCTCACCACTTCACTCCGTTCCACTTCACCGGTGCCGCAGCACCGGGCCCACGGCGTCAACTCCACAGCCGTGCCCGGAAACCACGTTCCGGAGCCCCAGATCCCCCTTTTCATGCCGGAAGGCCCCCACATGAACCAGAAACAACCGGCAGACCGGCTGCTGCAACCGCACCGGCGCCGCCCCACCCGCATCGGGCTGGTCTCCGGCGGTCTCGGCGCCTACTGGCCCCAGTTCCCGGAGCTGCTGCCGCAGCTGCGGGAGTCCGTCCGGTACGTCACCGGCCGCTTCCAGGAGCTCGACGCCGACGTCGTCGACACCGGCTTCATCTCCGACGCGCAGGAGGCCGCCGCGGCCGGCGAAAAGCTCCGCGTCGCCGACTGCGACCTCATCGTCATCTTCCTCACCACGTACCTGACATCCTCCATGGTCCTGCCCATCGCCCAGCGCGCGAAGACCCCCGTCCTGGTGATCGACCTGCAGCCAACCGAAGCGATGGACCACGCCAACTTTGACACCGGCAAGTGGCTGGCCTACTGCGGCCAGTGCCCGGTGCCGGAGGTCGCCAACGTCTTCCGCCGGGCCGGGATCGACTTCCGCTCCGTCTCGGGGCACCTTAAGCAGGAGTCCGCCTGGGAGCGGATCACCGCGTGGGTCCACGCCGCCGGCGTCCGCGCCCGGCTCCGCAATGCCCGGCACGGGCTCATGGGCCACCTCTATCCGGGCATGCTCGATGTCGCCACCGACCTCACCACCGTGTCCACCACCTTCGGCTCCCACGTGGAGGTGCTCGAATTCGATGACCTCCGCGAACGGGTCAACGCCGTCACGGAGGCGGAGGTGACCGAACGGCTCGGGCTCGCCCGCGAACTTTTCGTTGTGGATGACTCCGTGAACGACGACGACTTCGCGTGGGGTGCGAAGGTGTCCGTCGGCCTGGACCGCCTTGTGGAGGACTTCGACCTGGACTCCGTGGCCTACTATCACCGCGGACTGGCCGGCGAACAGCACGAACGGCTCGGCGCCGGGATGATCCTGGGCTCCTCCATCCTGACGGCCCGGGGCATCCCGATGGCCGGCGAGTTCGAGCTGCGGACCTCCATCGCCATGCTGGCGGCCCAGGCGATCGGCGCCGGGGGATCATTTACCGAGATCCAGGCCCTGAACTTCCTCGACAACGTGGTCGAAATGGGACACGACGGCCCGGCCCACCTGGCCGTGTCCGCCCAGGACCCGCTCCTGCGCGGACTCGGCGTCTACCACGGCAAACGCGGCTGGGGCGTCTCGGTCGAATTCGATGTTCGCCGCGGCCCCGTCACCACCTTCGGCCTCGGCCAGGACCCGGACGGAAGCTACGTGTTCGTCACCTCCGAGGGCGAGGTGGTTCCCGGCCCGCTCCTGCAGATCGGCAACACGACCTCCCGGGTGGACTTCGGCGGGGACCCCGGGCTCTGGGTGGATGTCTGGAGCCAGACCGGAATCGGCCACCACTGGGCCCTATGCGTCGGCCACCGCGCCGCCGACATCAAGGCTGCCGCATCCCTGCTGGGCATCGAACACCGCCACGTGGTGCTCTCATGAGCACGCAACGCGTCTGCTTCCAGCTCCAGGTCAAGCCCGCGCTGATCGGGGAATACACCCGCCGGCACGCGGCCGTCTGGCCGGAGATGCTCCGGGCCCTGAAGGCCTCGGGCTGGAACAACTACTCACTCTTCCTCCGGCCCGACGGGCTCCTGGTCGGCTATTTCGAAACGGACAGCCTGACCGAAGCCCAGGCCCGGATGGCAGCCACTGACGTCAACGCCCGCTGGCAGGCCGAGATGGCCGGCTTCTTCGACGACCTTGCCGGAGCGCCGGACCAAGGCTTCCTCCAGCTCACCGAAATCTTCAATCTCGAGGACCAGTTGTCCGCGGCCAACGCCGCCGGGGACAACCACCAACCGCAGAAGGAACAACCATGAACACCACAGAAACGGCCCTGGGCCGCCTCGGGGAACTCGCCATCGAGGTCCCGTCCTGGGCCTACGGCAACTCCGGCACCCGCTTCAAGGTGTTCGGCACTCCCGGCACCCCGCGCACGGTCCACGAGAAGCTGGCCGACGCCGCGAAGGTCCACGAACTCACCGGACTCGCGCCCACCGTGGCGCTGCACATCCCCTGGGACAAGGTGGAAGATTACGCGGCCCTGAAGGAGTTCGCGGCGGGCCTCGGCGTGGGACTCGGCACTATTAACTCCAACACCTTCCAGGACGACGAGTACAAGCTTGGTTCCCTGACCTCCTCGAACCCTGCGGTCCGCCGCCGCGCGATCGACCACCACCTCGAGTGCCTGGAGATCATGAACGCCACGGGCTCGCGGGATCTGAAGATCTGGCTCGCGGACGGCACCAACTACCCGGGCCAGGACGACATGCGCGGCCGGCAGGACCGCCTGGCCGAGTCGCTGCAGGAAATCTACGCGGCCCTGGGCGACGAGCAGCGCCTGGTGCTGGAGTACAAGTTCTTCGAGCCGGCTTTCTACCACACCGACGTTCCGGACTGGGGTACCTCCTACGCCCAGACCCTGGCCCTGGGCGAGAAAGCCTTTGTCTGCCTCGACACCGGCCACCACGCCCCCGGCACCAACATCGAGTTCATCGTCATGCAGCTGCTGCGCCTGGGCAAGCTCGGCTCCTTCGACTTCAACTCCCGCTTCTACGCGGACGATGACCTGATCGTCGGTGCGGCGGATCCCTTCCAGCTCTTCCGCATCATGCACGAGGTCATCCGCGGCGGCGGGTTCGGCAAGTCCGCAGGAGAGAATTCAGCCGTCGCCCTGATGCTGGACCAGTGCCACAACCTGGAGGAAAAGATCCCGGGCCAGATCCGGTCCGTGCTCAATGTCCAGGAAATGACCGCCCGCGCCCTGCTGATCGACACCGATGCGCTGGCCGAGGCCCAGCGCAGCGGCGACGTCCTGGCCGCCAACGGCATCTTCAACGATGCCTTTTACACCGATGTCCGCCCCGCGCTGGCGCAGTGGCGTGAATCCCGCGGCCTGCCCGCGGACCCGATGGCCGCCTTCAAGGCCAGCGGTTACCAGAAGAAGATCAACGAGGACCGCGTCGGCGGCCACCAGGCCGGATGGGGCGCTTAAATAATGACCAATAAGACTGTTGAAGAACTGATCTCCCGTTCGAACCGCCTCGGCGCGGACAAGCGGAACACCAACTTCGCCGGCGGCAACACCTCCGCCAAGGGCACCGAAAAGGACCCCGTGACCGGCGACGACGTCGAGCTCCTGTGGGTCAAGGGCTCCGGCGGTGACCTGGGCACGCTGAAGGCCGAGGGCCTTGCCGTGCTGCGGCTGGACCGGCTGCAGGCGCTCAAGAACGTGTACCCCGGCGTCGAGCGTGAAGACGAAATGGTCGCCGCGTTCGATTACTGCCTGCACGGCAAAGGCGGTGCCGCGCCGTCGATCGATACCGCCATGCATGGCCTGGTCGACGCCGCGCACGTGGACCACCTGCACCCGGACTCCGGGATCGCCATTGCCACGGCCGCCGACGGCGAGGCCCTGACCAAGGAGATCTTCGGCGAGAAGGTGGCGTGGGTGCCGTGGCGGCGCCCCGGCTTCCAGCTCGGCCTGGACATCGCCGCGATCAAGGACGCCAACCCGCACGCCGTCGGCACCATCCTCGGCGGCCACGGCATCACCGCCTGGGGCGCCACCAGCGAGGAAGCCGAAGCCAACTCGCTGTGGATCATCGAGCAGGCCGAGGAGTACATCAAGGACCACGGCAAGAACGAACCGTTCGGACCCAAGCTGCCCGGCTACGCCGCCCTCCCGGAAACCGAGCGCCGCGCGAAGGCCGCCGCCCTGGCCCCCGTGATCCGCGGACTCGCCTCGACGGACAAGCCGCAGCTCGGGCACTTCAGCGACGACCCCGCCGTCCTGGCGTTCCTCGAAGCCGCCGAGCACCCGCGGCTCGGCGCCCTGGGCACGTCCTGCCCGGACCACTTCCTGCGCACCAAGGTCAAGCCGCTGGTCCTGGACCTGCCCGCCGACGCCCCGGTTGAAGACTCCGTGGCCCGGCTGAAGGAACTCCACGCCGCCTACCGCGAGGACTACCAGGGGTATTACGACCGGCACGCAACCCCGGACAGCCCCGCCCTGCGCGGCGCGGACCCGGCGATTGTGCTGGTGCCCGGCGTGGGCATGTTCTCCTTCGGTGCGAACAAGCAGACCGCCCGGGTGGCGGGGGAGTTCTACCTCAACGCAATCAACGTCATGCGCGGCGCCGAAGCCGTCTCCACCTATGCCCCGATCGAGGAAGCCGAGAAGTTCCGGATCGAATACTGGGCCCTGGAAGAGGCCAAACTGGCCCGGATGCCCAAGCCGAAATCCCATGTTGGCCGGATCGCCCTGGTGACCGGGGCGGCGTCGGGCATCGGCAAAGCGATCGCCACCCGCTTCGCCGCCGACGGCGCGTGCGTGGTCATCGCTGACCTGAACCTGGACAACGCCCGGGCCGTGGCCGCGGAACTCGGCGGCGCCGACGTCGCCATCGGGGTCCAGGCCGACGTCACCGACGAAGCCCAGATCGCCGCCGCCATCCAGGAAGCCGTCCTGGCCTTCGGCGGACTGGACCTGGTGGTCAACAACGCGGGGCTCTCCATCTCCAAGCCGCTGCTGGAAACCACGGAAAAGGACTGGGACCTCCAGCACAACGTCATGGCCAAGGGCTCGTTCCTGGTGGCCAAGGCGACCGCGCAGGTGATGATCGGCCAGGAGATGGGCGGGGACATCATCTACATCTCCTCCAAGAACTCCGTGTTCGCCGGCCCGAACAACATCGCCTACTCCGCCACCAAGGCAGACCAGGCCCACCAGGTCAGGCTCCTCGCCGCGGAACTGGGCGAGTACGGGATCCGGGTCAACGGCATCAACCCCGACGGCGTGGTCCGAGGCTCCGGGATCTTCGCCGGCGGCTGGGGCGCCAAGCGCGCCGCCGTCTACGGCGTGCAGGAAGAGGAACTGGGCAAGTACTACGCCCAGCGCACCCTGCTCAAGCGCGAAGTGCTGCCCGAAAACGTGGCCAACGCCGCCGCCGTGCTCACCGGCAGCGAGCTCTCCCACACCACGGGGCTCCACATCCCCGTGGACGCCGGCGTGGCCGCGGCCTTCCTGCGATGAGCCTTCCTGCGATGAACGCGGTGCCACCAGCGGATACCGACGGCGGCCGGTTTGCCGGCAGTGCTTTTGCCGCAATCGACATCGGTGCGTCCTCGGGCCGGGTCATCCTCGGCCGGGTCGCGGGCAGCCCCGGTGGGGCGAGGGCCGAGCTGGAGACCGTGCACCGGTTCCCCAACGGGGTCAAGGAGCTCGACGGCGGCCTCCGCTGGGACTTCGACGCGCTGTTCGCCGAGGTCCTCGCCGGGCTCGCGGCCGCCGCCACGACGGCCGCGGCCCGCGGCGAGAGCATCGCCAGCATCGGGATCGACACCTGGGCCGTGGACTACGGGCTGGTCAACGACGCCGGTGACCTGGTCGCGGCGCCGTTCAGCTACCGCGACGGCCGGTCACGGGCCGCCGTCGCCCGGGTCCACGAAAAACTCGATCCGGCCCGGCTCTACGCCACCACCGGGCTGCAGTTCCTGCCGTTCAACACGATCTACCAGCTCGCCACGGAGCCGGCGCTGGAGGGGCTGCAGGCGCTGCTCATCCCGGACCTCATCGGGTTCCTGCTCACCGGCCAGCGCCGCACTGAGGCCACCAACGCCTCCACCACCGGGCTCTTCGACGCCGTCGCGGGGGAGTGGGCCACGGAGTTCCTCAGCGCCCTGGACCTGCCCCAGAACCTGTTCCCGCCGCTGATCCAGCCCGGCGAGACCGTCGGCACCCTCACCAAGGACATCGCGGTATGCCTGGGACTTCCCGAAACCACGGCCGTGGTGGCCGTCGGCTCGCACGACACCGCCTCAGCCGTCGCCGCCGTACCGGCGGACGCCGGAGGTGCTGGCGCCGGAGATGCTAACGACAATTTCGCCTACGTCTCCTCCGGCACGTGGTCTCTGGTTGGCGTCGAACTGTCCCACCCGGTCCTGACCGAGGCCAGCCGGACCGCGAACTTCACCAACGAACGCGGCGTGGACGGCACCATCCGCTACCTGCGCAACGTCGGCGGCCTCTGGCTGCTCAGCGAATGCCAGCGCACCTGGGCCGCCGACGGCTACCGGCCGGGGCTCGAGGAACTGCTCGACGCGGCCGCGACTCTTCCGCCCGGCGGCCCGGTCATCAACGCCGACGACCCCTGTTTCATCGCTCCGGACAACATGCCCGAACGGATCCGGGGCGCGGTCCGGAACACCGGCGCTGTCTTGCCGGAGCATCCCGCGCACATCGTGCGGTGCATCCTGGACAGCCTTGCCGCCGGCTACGCCCGGACCATCGCCGACGCCGAACGGCTCGCGGACGTCCGGGCCGGCGTCGTGCACATTGTGGGCGGCGGATCCCAGAACCGGCTCCTGTGCCAGCTCACCGCCGACGCCACCGGCAAACGCGTGATCGCCGGACCTGTGGAAGCCACGGCCCTGGGCAACGTCCTGGTCCAGGCCCGCGCCGCAGGCGTGCTCAGCGGCGGGCTGGGGGAGCTGCGAGCCGTGGTGCGTGCCTCCCAGCACCCGGCGGAGTACGTGCCCTCAGCCCGGGCCGCACACCAGAGTGTCGTCCCCAGCGGAGGTGCCCAGTGAGGATCGCGCTTTTCGCCACGTGCATCGTTGACGCCATGTACCCGGCCACGGCCCGCGCCACGGTGTCCATCCTGGAACGCCTCGGCCACGAGGTCATCTTTCCGGCCGGCCAGGCCTGCTGCGGGCAGATGCACGTCAACAGCGGCTACCTCAAGGAGGCGCTGCCCGTCGTCGCCAACCATGTGAAGGCCTTCGAAGAAGATGAGTACGACGTCGCCGTCGCACCTTCCGGTTCGTGTGTCGCCTCGGTGAAGCATCAGCACCCCATGGTCGCCCGCCGCTGCGGGGACGCCGGGCTGGAAGCCCGGGCCGCCGCCGTCGGAGCCAAAACCTACGAGCTCTCCCAGCTCCTGGTGGATGTCCTGGGCGTCACCGACGCGGCGGCGCAGCTGGGCTCGTACTTCCCGCACCGGATCACCTACCACCCCAGCTGCCACGGCATGCGCCTGCTCCGGCTCGGCGACCGCCAACTGGACCTGTTGCGCTCGGTCGGCGGCATCGAACTGGCCGAACTGCCCGAGGCCGACCAGTGCTGCGGCTTCGGCGGCACCTTCTCGATGAAGAACGCGGACGTGTCCTCGGCGATGCTGGCGGACAAGACCGCCAACATCTGCGGCACGGGCGCCGAACTTTGCGCCGGCGGCGACGCGTCCTGCCTGATGCACATCGGCGGCGGACTGTCCCGGCAGGGCAGCGGCGTCACCACGATGCACTTCGCCGAGATCCTGGCCAGCACCCTCGAGAATCCCGCCGCCGTCTCCGGCGACGTCCGCCTCACCACCGGAAGGACCGCGCGATGAGCGGCACATTCCTGGGGATGCCGTCCCTGCCGGTCTTCGGCATCGGCAACCTGCACGAACACGAGCCCTTCCCGAAAGCCGCCCGCCGCGAGCTCGGCAACCCCCAGCTGCGGGCCAACCTCGGCCACGCCACCCGGACCATCCGGGACAAGCGGCTGGCTGTCGTGTCCGAACTCCCCGACTGGGAGGAGTTGCGCGAGGCGGGCCGGGCGATCAAGGAATCCGTCATGGCCCGGCTGCCGGAGCTGCTCGAAGAGTTCGAGGCGAACTTCACCGCCCGCGGGGGGACCATCCACTGGGCCCGGGACGCCGGCGAAGCCAACGGCATTGTCGCCGCCCTCATCCGGGACCAGGGCGCCGACGAGGTGGTCAAGGTCAAGTCCATGGCCACGCAGGAAATCGGCCTCAACGAATACCTCGAAGAACAGGGCATCGCGGCTTACGAGACCGACCTCGCCGAGCTCATCGTCCAACTGGACCACGACAAGCCCAGCCACATCCTGGTCCCGGCCATCCACAAGAACCGCAGCCAGGTCCGGGACATCTTCCTGCGCGAAATGGAGGGGGTGGATCTGGAGCTCACCAACGAGCCGGCGCGCCTCGCCGCGGCCGCCCGGGCACACCTGCGCCGCAAGTTCCTCAGCGCCAAGGTGGCCGTGTCCGGCGCGAACTTCGCCCTCGCGGACTCCGGGACCCTCGCCGTCGTCGAATCCGAAGGCAACGGGCGCATGTGCCTGACGCTGCCGGAAACGCTCATCACCGTCATGGGCGTCGAAAAGCTGCTGCCGGGCTGGGAGGACCTCGAAGTGTTCATGCAGCTGCTCCCGCGGTCCTCAACGGGCGAGCGGATGAACCCCTACACCTCGCTGTGGACCGGCGTCACGCCTGACGACGGGCCGCAGAACGTCCATCTGGTCCTGCTGGATAACGGACGCAGCGCCGCCCTGGCCGACGAAATGGGCCGCTCCGCGCTGCACTGCATCCGCTGCAGCGCCTGCATGAACGTGTGCCCCGTCTACGAACGCACCGGCGGGCACGCCTACGGATCCACCTACCCGGGCCCGATCGGCGCGATCCTGTCGCCGCTGCTGACCGGGATCACGGCCGAGGAGAACAACTCCCTGCCCTACGCGTCCTCCCTGTGCGGCGCCTGCTACGACGCCTGCCCGGTGAAGATCAACATCCCGGACATCCTGGTGCACTTGCGCGGCGAGGACGTGGACAGCAAGCGCGGCAAGCGCGGGAAGCGTGGGAGGGAGCGCCTGCCGAGCCAGATGGACCTGGGCATGAAGGCGGCCTCCTGGGCGCTGTCCTCCGGAAAGAACCTTGGCATGGTCGAGAAGGTGCTGCCGCTGGGCCGGATCGCCGCCGGCCCGGACCGGAAAATCACCAAACTGCCCGGCATCGCCGCCGGTTGGACCCAAAGCCGGGACATCCCTGCACCGCCCGCACAGTCCTTCCGGCAGTGGTGGGACAAGGAACACCGGGCCGCCGGACCCGGTGCCCCCGGCACGGAGACCGCCGGCCCAGGACCAGCCGGAACAGAGGAGAACCCGTGAGCGCGCGCGCAGAAATACTCGACCGGATCCGGTCGGCCCTCCGGGACGCCCCGGCAGTACCGGAGGTGCCCCGCGACTACCGGCGCTCCTCCGGGCTGGGCGGAGAAGAGCTCATCGAGCTGCTGACGGACCGGCTCCTCGACTACAAGGCGAATGTCTTCATCGAGGAAGCCGCCGCGGTGCCGCAGCGGCTCGCCGCGCTCCTCGAGGGCACCGGCCGCTACGCTGTGCCACACGGTCTGGACCAGGCGCTGTTCTCGGAGGCGGACGCTCACGACGGCGGCTCCGGCCGCCGCGTCACGGACGCCCCCGGGCAGCGGCTCAGCGTCGAGGAGCTCGACGGGATTGACGCCGTCGTCACCGGCAGCGCCGTCGCCGTCGCCGAAACCGGCACCATCATCCTCGATGCCGCACCGGACCAGGGGCGCCGGGTCATCAGCCTCGTCCCGGACCGGCACATCTGCATCGTCCGGGCCGGGGACATTACCGCCATCCTGCCGGAGGCCCTCCGCCGGCTCGACGGCACCCGCCCGCAGACCTGGATCAGCGGCCCCAGCGCCACCAGCGACATCGAACTCGAACGCGTCGAAGGCGTCCACGGCCCCCGGACCCTGGACGTCGTGATCGTCCGGAGGTAGGCGGGAGGCCGGGGCCCGCTTCCTGCCAGCACGAGGGACGCGGGGCCTCCTGGTTGGCGGTGATGGCCCCGGAAAGTCGTTTGCCCCGATCACTCAGAGGAAACTCATGGTCTTCTCAGCAGGGAGTTGAACCATGGAAGCATGTACCTAGTCGACCCCAGAGCCTATGCGCATCGCCTAATGCACCCTGGCGCCTGGTTCCGCGCGACAATCCGCCGGCACGTCCCGGCAAGCGACCACGCCCGCGACCAGCAGCCCACGCACTCCAGGTTCGACTATCTGGAGGCTGGCCTCACGGGAACACTGAGCACGGCCCATTCACGGCGCAGGGCCAAGGAACTTGAGCAGGCATTCCGGAACGGCGACGTTTCCTACGAGGACGCGTGCCTGGAGATGGAGCACCTCGACGGGGAGCTGTGAACGGCTGGCAGCGCTCGACGGAACCGCGCGTTTCGGATGCCGCTGCCTGCGTTCTAGGAGCAGGTGTTGAGGAAACCTGTGGCGCCAGGGCGGGCATGGAAGGTCAACGTGTGGCCGGCGTCATCTCGGAAGATGGCCTTTGGGCCGGTCACGGTCATGGCGCCGGGCTGGTAAGGGTTTTTCCAGCCTTCAGGCGGGTTGCCGTGGCCGTCGTCCAGCGCCTCGTCCGCGACGAAATAGGTGCCCTGCACGAGCGCTTCATGGATGCCGCAGTGTGTGTACAGACTGTACGGCGAGCCTGAGGCGGCCATAGTTGTTGGGTTGGCCGGGGTCCCACTTGCCGGATCCCCCTGCATCGCGCACCCGCACAGCAGCGCCAACCCTGCAGCGGCTGCGAAGCCTAAGTGGTATCGAGCTGTCATGCCCCAAGGCTCTAGGGCGCTGCCTCAATGGTCAAGAGCCAAGCAAGCCTGCCGGCAGGCAAAAGACAGCTGGGAGGGGCCCGAATGGGGCTGGGCGTAGGGTGGAAGTTGGACGAAAGGAGCACTTCATGAAGAAAATCCTCATGGTACTGACCAGCGTTTCCGAGATCGGCGATACCGGAGAGAAGACCGGCTACAACGTGGCCGAGGCTGCACATCCCTGGAAGGTCTTCAAGGATTCCGGGCATTTCGTCGACTTCGCGTCCATCCAGGGCGGCCAGCCCCCGCGCGACGAGGTGGACTCAGAAGATCCCATCCAGGTCGCCTTCACGGAGGACGAGACCACGCGCGCCGGACTCTACAACACTGCCCGCGTCGACGTCGTTGACCCCGACCAGTACGACGCCGTCTACCTCGTGGGCGGCCACGGCACCATGTGGGACTTCCCGGACAGCGAAGGCTTGCAGAATCTGGTGGCCAGCGTCTACAACGCCGGCGGCTTGGTCGGCGCGGTCTGCCACGGACCGGCCGGCCTGCTGAACGTGGAATTGAAGAACGGGCTTCGCCTCGTCGAGGGCAGGAAGGTGGCGGCCTTCACCAACGACGAGGAGGTTGCCGCAGGGAAGGACAAGGTCATCCCGTTCTTCTTGGCCGACCGACTTGAGGAACAAGGCGCCACCCACGTCTCCGCTGACGTCTTCGAGGAGAAGGTCGTGGTTGACGACCGGCTGGTGACCGGCCAGAACCCGGCCTCAGCCGCCGGCGTGGCCAAGGAGATGGAGAAGCTCTTCGCAGCGGTCATCCATCAGGAAAAAGCCGAGGAACAGCACGACGCGGAGGCTCTGCGCGCCGAGAAGGACGCCGAGAAAGACGCCAAGAAGGCTGCCGCTGAAGCGGAGCACTAACACCAAGATCGCACTGAAACTGGCGGCCACCCCGGCAACGGGGTGGCCGCCTCCGCTCTGCGGCAATCGCGAACACAAAACAAGGATCAGTAGCCGTACTTGTTGACCACGACCTGCACAATGTTGGTGTCGTCGTCCCGACCGTCGTCAGTGATCGTGATGCGTACGTTCCATCCGTCGATGACGCCAATGCCCCGGCAGTCCAGTCCGCCTGCATTGATCCTCTGCTCCCGTACGCATGGCTTGTACTCCTGTGGCGTCAAACCCACCTGCTGAACGTACCGCTCCAGGTCACCCTCCCGGTACTTCCGGTGAGTGTCCCAACGGTATGCGTACTGGGAGCAAGGCCCATCGAGCGGGATGCACAGCGCACTGCCCACCGGCTCCTGCGTTCTTAAGGGTTCCCATCCCGGCTCTGGCTGGAGGCGGTCGGCAATCGTCTTGAGCTCAGCGACAATCTGATCGCTCTTCCACGATGACCAGAGGAAGAAAGCGGTGACAAAGGCAACCGTTACTGCCAGCACACCGAGCCATATTTTGCGGCCCCTGCTCATTCTCGTCCCGCTCCCCACTGCGTACCTCTCTGGTTGTGAGACCCGCAGTCCACCCCGCCACCGCGCTGTGCTGGTCCACCGACCGTCTCGCTTCGCCACCTACCACCCCGAACCGGGTGAATGACAGTCCTGCCGAGCGGTAACCGGCCGTGCCTGCGGAGTTGACTTACGCGGCGATAGCGGATGTGGGTGTCCAGCGGTGAGTGGAGCACCTCGGCCGGTTCGCCGCACCAATATTTCCATTTATACGGAGTTCTAGACATTTATACGGAGTTCTAGAACTGGGTATAACTGCGGGGTTGAACCCGGCGGAACGCCTATGGCCCCGGCGAGGTGGATATGGCACTTTGATTCAGGACCGGTGTGACCGCTAGAAAAAACGATGCCACCCCTTCGTCCGGGCCAAGACCCGGGAACGCGACACTTGATCCGAAGGACACCTACTGTCGGGCTACTGTAGATTATCCGGGACGCCGAATCGCCTTCCAACGAGTACGCGAATGGCCGCGAGTAGAGGCTGATCTTCCAGCGCAACGCCCTCGCCCCCGTAATGCACACCCGTTTCGTCACCCACTGCTTCTATGTCAAAAAGATTGAGGACCTCGGCCACGCGAACCTGATACTCGGTGGCGGTCATTTGGCGAGACACACGAACTGGAATTGTGCTGAGTTTGCGCGCGACCTTAGCAGCGGATTCATTCATGGGCGCACTCTTGCATGGCGTTCCGCCATTGCACAAGGGGCCCCTTCGAGTCGCATGCGTGAGTATGAGGCGACGTCAGGCATTTGCTGGATGATGATGACGCCGTAGCCGAGGCCCTGGAGCTGGCGGATGACGAGGTGGGTGGCCTTCAGTAGGTTCGCGAGCGGCTCCGGTGGTTTCTAAACTATCTTTAGGAACTCCTGTTTTCGCGCCAACCGGGGCGACAGTTGGAACGTTTGGTCGAGTCGTTCCCGTGCGATGGCTTGGGGGTATTGCCGACGGTCGTTGTGTACGCCAGACCCTTCACCTCACGCACCGTACGTACGTGAAATCTGGCAAGTTGTACCAAGTTCTAGCGGGTTCTAGGAAAATCCGTATAACCCGCTAGAACTTCCTAGAAGTCGGTATAACTGAGGTCTTTACCCTGCGAAACCCTGTGCCGAGAATCTGGTTTGTAGCCCCATGCCGTCCCCTGCCAGCGATCGCTGGCTTCCGTCCCGACGACCTTCCCAGAGCTCGTGCATCTTCCGCCTCGGTGACGCAAAGCCTTGGCGGTTATGGACGTCTCGGAGATGATGAATGCAACGGACTGAGAGGGGCGATCCAATGTCTGCTGCGGATGGGGAAGCCCGAGCGTCGAGGGAAGAAACCATTCTGCGTATACGGAGGGGAATCCGGGCGGCCCAACTCCGGGTCGCGCTGGACGAGGCCCGGGGACGACGGACGCCGGAAGCGGGGGTGCGACTGGCACAGCGAACGGCCCCGAACCTGCCGTCCCCATTCGATACCTTGAGAACGCCGGATGGAGAGCTCCGGACGGATCCGGAGGCTCGGAAAGAATTGGCTCTCCATGTGCGACGTAATATTCTGGCCGCGCAGTTGAGGGCCGCCCTGGATGAGGCACGCGGCCGGCCGACGCCCGAGGCCGTAAAGCGACTTGCCCAGAGAAAGCTTCCATCACTCGGGTAAAGACGCAGGATGCCGCCCCGGTACCCTCGGCCACGCCCCGTGGCGCGTGCGGCAGTACCTCGATGTGGGAGCGATTCTTCGAAATATGCACCAAAAGTGCACCACGAAGCGGCTGAGAATGCAGAAAACCCCCGGTTTCCCGGGGGTTTTCATTGGCGGTGACGGTGGGATTTGAACCCACGTTGGCTTTTACACCAAACAACATTTCGAGTGTTGCACCTTCGGCCGCTCGGACACGTCACCAACCTGACTAGGGTACCGGAGCAAGGCGCCCATCCACAAAACGAGCCCCAACGGCACCCGCCCGCCGACTCGCCGGAACCCGGCACCCTTCCCCGCGAACAGCCCGGGCACTAGATTCGTAAGCACAATGACGACTTCTGAACAGCACGCCACGGCCACCGCCTATTGGACCGTCGGCCCCGAACAAGGCGAGCTCCGCAGCGAGGACCTGCCCGCCCCCGGACCCGGCGAGGCACTGGTCCGGACCCTGTATTCGGGCATCAGCAAGGGCACCGAACTGGTAGTCCACCGCGCGAGTGTCCCGGAGTGCGTCGCCGGCGCGATGGCCGCCCCCAACCAGGAGGGGTCCTTCCCGTACCCGGTGAAGTTCGGCTACCTCACCGTGGGGGTGGTCGAGGACGGACCGGAGGGCTGGGCCGGGAAGACCGTCTTCTGCCTCTATCCGCACCAGGACCGCTTCATCGTCCCGGTCGAAGCCCTCACTATCATTCCCGACGGCGTCCCGGCCCGCCGCGCGGTGCTCACCGGCACCGTGGAAACCGCGATCAACGGCCTCTGGGAGGCCGGACCCCGCCTGGGCGACAGGGTTGCTGTGATTGGGGCCGGACTGGTCGGCGGCATGGTGGCCAAGCTCCTGGCCGGGTTTCCGCTCGCGCGGCTGCAGCTGATCGACGTCGACCCCGCCAAACGGGCGTTCGCGGACGCACTCGGCGTCGACTTCAGCCACCCCGACGATGCCCTCCCGGACTGCGACATCGTGATCCACTGCTCGGCCTCGCAGGAAGGACTGCAACGGAGCCTGCAGCTGGTGGGCGACGACGGCGACATCATCGAAATGTCCTGGTACGCCGACCGGAAAATCTCCCTCCCATTGGGGGAGGACTTCCACGCCCGCCGTCTGTCCATCCGCGCCAGCCAGGTGGGGATGGTGGCCCGCGCCCGCCGGCACCGCCGCACCAACGCCGAGCGCCTCGCGCTCGCCGTGTCCCTGCTGCAGGAGCCGGTCTTCGATGTCTTCCTGACCGGCTCCTCGACGTTCGCAGAGCTCCCCGGCGTCGTCCAGCGCCTCGCCGACGGCAACCTGGACGCCCTGTGCCACGTCATCGAATACCCGTCCTGGGACGCTCCATCCGCCGACCAGCCCACCGAGTTCAAATCCGCCGACCAGCCCACCGAAGCCACGAGGTAGCCCGTGTTTAGTCTGACCGTCCGCCGCAACTTCATGATCGCCCACAGCCTTCCGCGCGAAGTCTTCGGCCCGGCCCAGGGCCTGCACGGGGCCACGTTCGTCACGGAGGTGACCTTCCGCCGTCGTGAGCTCAATGACGACGCGATTGTGCTGGACATCGGCGCGGCAGGGGACGCGGTGGACGAGATCCTGGACGAGCTGAACTACAAGAACCTCGACGAGCATCCGGACTTCTCCGGCAAGCTGAGCACCACCGAAGCCCTCGCCCGGTACATCGCCGACGCCGTCGCCGCCCAGATCCGCGTCGGCAACGACGGGCGCGACCTCGCCGGGCTGGACGTCACCCTGCGCGAGACTCCCGATGCCTGGGCCAGCTACTCGCTGGACTTCGACGCCCGCTAGGCGCCGCAGATGCCGCCGGCCAGCCCTCGTATCCGTCTTGTGGTGCCCGGCAACGTCCGGCACAACTCCGGTGGCAACGTCTACAACGCGGCGCTCGCCGCCGAACTGGCGGCCCTCGGTGCCGCGGTGGAAACCTGCCCGCTCGACGGCGACTGGCCGGGAGGCAGCGCGGGGGACCGGCGGCGCCTGGCCACGCTGCTGCACGCCGGGCCCGACGGCGGCCGGGCCGGGGGCGGCGGCGCTGCAACTGCCGGTTCCGCAACCTGGGGCACGGTGACGGTGGTCGACAGCCTTCTGGCCTGCGGTGCGCCCGACGAGCTGGAAGCGGCTGCTGCGGCCGGGGTCCGGGTCTGGATCCTGCTGCACATGCCCCAGCCGGACCACGCGGAGCGCGAACGCAGGGCCCTGCGGGCCGCTGCCGGCGTCATCTGCACGAGCGGTTCGGCCGCGGCGGGCATCCGCGCCCGCCACGGCCTCGACGGCCTCCGGGTGGCCCTGCCCGGGACCGCCCCCGCGCCGCTCGCGTCCGGCAGCCTGTCAACCGGCGCGCCGCACCTCATCGCCGTGGCGGCCCTGCTGCCGAACAAGGACCAGTCGCTCCTGCTGGACGCGCTGGCCCGGCTCACGGATGTGCCCTGGACGGCGTCCCTCATCGGCTCGGACACCGCCGATCCGGCCTACGCCGCGCAGCTCCGGAAGTCCGTGGAACGCCTGGGCCTGGCCGGGAGGATCCGCATCCCGGGCGAGCTCCGTGGCCCGGCACTGGATGCTAAATGGGATGCGGCCGATCTCAGCCTGCTGATTTCCCGGGCCGAAACCTACGGCCTGGTGGTCACCGAATCGCTGGCCCGCGGCATTCCCGTGGTGGTGCGCCAGGGCACCGGAGCCGTCGAGGCGCTCGCCGCCGGCACCCTGCCCGGGCCGCCGGCGGCCGGCACTCCGACGCCGGACACTCCGCCCGGGACTCCGGTGCCCGGGTTGCCGGGCGCCGCCGTCGGGCTCGGAACGGACCCCGCTCCGCTGGCGGACCTGCTCCGCCGCTGGCTGGACGACCCCGGTCTCAGGGACCGCTGGCGGGAGGCGGCAGCGGCTGCCCGGGGCCGGTTGCCCGGCTGGGACGCCACCGCCCGGACCGTTCTGGGCTTCCTGTCGACGGAACCGACGGAACCCACGGAACCGACGGAACCCACCGAAACCGCGGAAACCGCGGAACTCGGTGAAACAGAGACACCCAGAAACCAGACGGCGCGGGTTGATACGGCTTCTTGATACCGCTGACAGAGAAGCTGTTGGAGAATGAGCCCATGAGCACCCACCCTGTCGCCACGCAATCGCCGTCGGTAGAAAAGCCCGTCAACCTGCCGGAGCCGCAGAGCCTGACCCCGGAGCGGCTCCGGGCATGGTCCTGGCACCGGCAGGGCCTGGATGGCTCGCTGGCTGGCTGCACGGCGGAGCAGGTCCTTGCCCGGGCAGGCTGGGCCCGGTCCGTGGGCGGCGCCAACCCCTACCTCACGCTCTTCGCCCGCGCCGGGATCCGACGCGAACAGGTGGACGCCGACGTCCTCGCCCACCGGATCCTGGAACTTCCGGTCGCCCGCGGCTGCACCTACGTCCTGGGCCGGGAAGACTTCGCCTGGGCGCTTCAGCTGGGCCGGGACGCGGCCGAGTCCGCGTTCAAGGTGGTCGGCCGGCTCGGCGTGGACCGCGGCGAGATCACGCTGCTGGAAGAGCAGGTGCTGCACACCCTCGCCGAGGCGGAGGGGCCCATGGATCCGCGGCAGCTCAAGGACGAGCTCGGCGATTCAGTGCGCAACCTTGGCGAGGAAGGCAAGAAAAAGGGCGCCACCACCACGTTGCCTACCGCACTCGGGATCCTGCAGTCCGACGGACGGATCCGCAGGGTCCCGGCGAACGGGCGCCTGGACCAGCAGCGCTACGCCTACCAGCCTTGGGGCCTGCCGCCCAGCGATCTTGACGACGAGGATGCGCGCACTGAGCTGATCCGACGCTACCTGGGCTGGACCGGCGGGGCCACCTTCAAACAGTCGCAATGGTTCACGGGGTTCACCGTGGCGCAAACCAAGGCGGCGCTCGCCGCCGTCGGCGCCGTCGAGGTGCCCACCGCCCTGTCCACAGTAATGGCCGGGTCACATGCCGCAGGCGGGGACCCGCTGTGGATGCTGCCCGAGGACCTCGGCGGCCTCGCCGCCTTTGAGGAGCCGGCGGGGGAACAGATCCAGCTGCTGGCAGGAACGGATTCCCTGTTCCTGCTGCGCCGCAACGCGGCGGACCTGCTGGCCGAGGAGGACCTGCACAAGCCGGCGCTGGGATCGCTCGCGCTGCAGGCGGATCTCCCGGACCACCCGATCCTGGACCGCGGCCGGATCATCGGACTCTGGCAGTACGATCCGGCCCAGGAACGGATCGTGCCCTGGCTGTTCCACGGCCCCACGCCCGCGGTGAGGCAGCGGATCGCCGAGGTGGAAGCCTGGATCCGCAAGGACCTCGGTGATTTCCGGGCCTTCAGCCTGGACTCTCCGGCCTCCCGGCAGAAGCGGATCGATGGGCTCGCGGCTTCCGCTGTAGCCTCAGCGTCACCGGCCGGCGCGTCATCTGCCGGCGGCGCAGGCTAGCCGGAACGGATCAGGCGCGGTGCCCGGCGAAGAAGTCCCGCAGCAGCGCTGCGCACTCCTGCTCACGGACGCCTGCAACCACTTCCACCCAGTGGTTGAGCCGGCGCTCGCGGAGGATGTCGAACACGGAACCAGCGGCGCCGGCCTTCTCGTCCCAGGCACCGAACACCACCCGCGGAATCCTGGCGAGGACGATCGCTCCAGCGCACATCGCGCAGGGTTCCAGCGTCACCACCAGGGTGCAGTCCTCCAGCCGCCAGCCGTCGTCGCCCTTGCCCTCCAGGGCCCGGTGCGACCGCAACCGCGCGGCGGCCTCCCGGATGGCGACCATCTCGGCGTGGGCCGTCGGGTCCCCGAGGGCCTCGCGTTCGTTTCGCCCGGTGCCCAGCACCGAACCGTCCGGCCCGATCACGACGGCGCCGATCGGCACGTCTGCGGTGGCCAGGGCATTCCGGGCTTCCGCCAAGGCAAGGCTCATCCATTGCGCATGGCGGGGCTCAGGGGCAGTCATGGGTCAATGATAGTTTCGATCCTAAGCATGCTGTGCAGCCCGGCTGCGCAGTCCACGGGTTCAAATAGTCAAGTATTCGGGAGACGGCCGTGACCACCAGAACAGAGAACTGGCTGACGGAGCGCTGGGGCAAATGGGTGGTGCCCTACGCGGCGCTGTGGATCACCATGCTGATCGGCGGCGTGGTGGTGGTGATCCTGGCCCTGACGAGTGCCGAGGTCTACGACAACGTGGTGGACGACGCGGGCCTGGCGAACCTGGACAAGCCGGCGCTGGCGTTCATGGAGCAGCTTCGCAACCCCGGCCTCGACGCGTTCATCACGGGATTCACCAACATCGGCGGCGGCATCGGGATGCCTATCCTGGCAAGCATCCTGACGGCAGTGCTCATCTACACCTCCCGGTCGTGGCGGCCGCTGATCCTGATCGGCGGCGCAGCCGCGGTCTCCGTGACGGCCACGTCCCTGGGCAAGAAACTGATCGGCCGGACCCGCCCGGACCATGCCGACGCCGTGCCGCCCTACGAGAACTCGCCGTCGTTCCCGAGCGGCCACACGCTGAACACCACGGTGGTGATCGCGCTCGTGGTGTACCTGGCCTGCCTGCATATCAAGCGGACCGGCGCCCGGATCGCCCTGATCGCCGCTGGTGTGATCTTCATCGTCGCGATGGGCCTGAGCAGGGTCTACCTGGGCCATCACTGGATGACCGATGTGATCGTCGGGTGGGTCATTGGTCTGGCGTGGGTGGGGATCGTGATCCTGGCCCACCGGCTCTTCCACGTGCTCCGGCACCGCGAACACGCCGGCGCCGCACCGACCTTTGAGCACCCCGCCCACCTGCATGAAGGCGCCACCAAAGGCAGTGCCGTCGGCACTGCACAGGCAGGGACGAACGACGCCGATACCTCCGGCCCCGCGGGACGGTCTTCAGCATCCGGGTGATAGTTTTGACCCATGCGCACTCTCGTTGTGGACCACCCGCTGGTCGCCCATAAGCTCACCGTTCTGCGGGACAAGAACACCCCGTCCCCGGTCTTCCGCCAGCTCACCGAGGAGCTTGTGACGCTCCTCGCGTACGAGGCCACGCGTGACGTCCGCACCGAACCGGTGACCATCGAGACCCCCGTCAGCACCACCGTCGGCACCGCGTTCACCAAGCCCACCCCCCTGGTGGTCCCCATTCTCCGCGCCGGGCTGGGCATGCTCGAGGGCATGACCAAGCTGGTCCCCACGGCCGAGGTCGGCTTCCTGGGCATGGCCCGGGACGAAGAGACCCTGGACATCATCACGTACGCCGAGCGCCTCCCGGAGGACCTCACGGACCGGCAGATCTTCGTCCTCGATCCCATGCTGGCCACCGGCGGGACCCTGCGCGAGGCCATCAAGTTCCTCTTCAAGCGCGGCGCCTCCGACGTCACCTGCATCTGCCTGCTTGCCGCCCCGGAGGGCCTGGCCAAGCTGGAGGAAGAGCTGTCAGAGGCCAACGTGACGATCGTGCTGGCCTCGATCGACGAGAAGCTCAACGAGAAGTCCTACATCGTGCCCGGCCTGGGCGACGCCGGAGACCGCCTGTACGGCATCGCCGGCTAGGAGCGGCGCCGCCGAGGCGCAACACGGAGGATCCCTTCCGCGTCGCCGCGGACCGCGCTAGCCTGTGCGCCATGGATTGGAAACTTGAACTCGTGTTTGTGCCGGTGTCCGATGTGGACCGGGCCAAGGATTTCTACGTCAATAAGGTGGGCTTCAACGCCGACTACGACGAACGGCCCATGGAGGGCCTCCGGTTTGTCCAGTTGACGCCTCCGGGCTCCGGCTGCTCGATTGCCATCGGTGAGGGCCTCAACGACGCCCCGCCCGGTAGCGCACCGAGCCTGCAGCTTGTGGTCAGCGACATCCAGGCCGCGCACAAGCAGCTCAAGGACAACGGAGTGGACGTCAGCGACGTCGACGTCCAGGACTGGGGGCACTTTGTCCACTTCGCCGACCCTGACGGCAACAAGTGGGCAGTGCAGTACATCCCCCACCGGCCCAACGGCTGATCCCGGCAGGCTCCGCGCGGCAGGCTGACCCGGGGCCATGCGGCAGGATGGAGGCATGAGCTCTCCATCCCGTTCCGGCACCACCACCCTGACCGCCCGCGCCGTCCTGTTCGATATGGACGGCACGCTGGTGGATTCCACCAGCATCGTGGAGCAGGTGTGGACCACGTTTGCGGCCCGCTACGGCCTGGACATCGGCGAGATCCTGCGCTCCTCCCATGGCGTCCAGGCCATGGACACCGTCCGCAGGTTTGCTCCGGCCGGTTCCGACATCCAGGCCCTCGCGGCCGAGCTCGGCCGGATGGAGCTGGCCGAGACCCGGGGCATTGTTCCGGTTCCCGGCGCGCCGGAGCTGCTGGCGAGCCTGCCGCCGGATGCCGTGGCGCTGGTGACGAGCGCGTCACGGGACCTGGCCGGGGTCCGGATGGCAGCCGCGGGGATCGGCGTCCCGGCCGTCTCGGTCACATCGGAGGACGTCATGCGGGGCAAGCCGCACCCTGAGGGATACCTCCGGGCGGCCTCCCTGCTGGGTGTCGCCCCGGCCGATGCGGTGGTGTTCGAGGACGCCCCGGCAGGCATTGCCGCGGGCATCGCCGCCGGCGTCCGGACCGTGGCCGTGGGGCCCAACGCCGGCGAACTGCCGGACGGTGTGCTGCACATTCCCGACTACTCCGGGGTTGCCGTGACCACACACGTCACCGGCGCCGGCCTGCGCACCCTGTCCTTCACTTTCTAGCCCCCACCTTCTAGCCCCGCCGCTGCCCGGCCCGGACCCGACGGCGTCGCCCGCCTACCCGGCCAGCAGGTACACGCTGGTCCCGCCCACGGTCCGGGCGGTGAAGTTGTCCTGCACCCACGCGGCAATCTGCGCGGCGTCGTTGGCTCCGCTTTCGCCCTGCATCAGGCGCCCGGCGATGAAGTAGTGGATCTTGCCGTCGGCCACGTATTGCTGGAACTGCGCCAGGGTCGGTGCGGGGTCCGTGCCGTTGAACCCGCCCACGGCCATCACCGGGAGCTGCGTCGCCAGTTGGTAGCCGGCGGCGTTGTTGGATCCGACGACGGCGGCGGCCCACGTGTAGGTCCCGGCATCTGTCTGCAGCGCGGCCACGAGCGCCGCCGACGGCGTGCTGGCCCCGAGCAGGCCGCCCATTCCGCCCGCCCCTTGTCCGCGGCCTGTGCCTGTGCCAGTACCGTTGGCCGTCGCGGCACCGCCGAAGCCGCCTCCTGCCGCGCCGCCGAGGGCCGGCGGTATCCCGGCCCCGCCCCGTCCGGACACGGCCGGCCCGGCGCTGACAATCGAGCCGCTGTGGGCCGTGGCCGCGGTGGACAGCGAGTAGGCCAGCGGACCGGCGAGGGCCGCGGCGACGGCGAGCGCCGCCGTCGTCCGCGCCACCGTCTTGGACGCCATCATCCCCGTCCCCTTCACCCCCGCGGCCCCCTTGTCGCCCGGGGCCGCGGCGGCCAGCACCAGGCCCGCGGCGGCGAGCGCGCCCAGCAGCGTCACCCAGCGCAGCCACGGCATGTACGCCGCGGTGCGGACCAGGAGTTCGGCGGCCATGGCCCCGGCCGCCACGATCGCCACCGCGAGGACGGCGGCGGCCACGGGCTGGTTCCGTCGCTGCCAGAGCAGGACGCCGCCGAGCCCGGCGAGCCCGGCGATCCCGGGCGCCAGCGCCACCATGTAGTACGGGTGGATGATCCCGGCCATGAAGCTGAACGTCAGCCCGGTAACGGCAACCCAGGAGCCCCAGATGATCACCGAGGCCCGTACCGGGTCGGTGCGCGGCGCGCGGCGGCCCAGCCAGAGCAGCCCCGCTCCGAGCAGCAGCGCCGAGGGCAGCAGCCAGGCGATCTGGCCGCCGAACTCGCTGTTGAAGAGCCGGAACAGCCCGGGCGTGCCCCAGCCGTTGCTGCCGCCCACACTCCCGGTTTCATCGCCGTTCAGCCGGCCCAGGCCGTTGTAGCCCAGGGTCAGTTCCAGGATGGAGTTGTTCTGCGAGCCGCCAATGTACGGGCGGTCCGCCGCCGGAATGAGTTCGACCGCGGCCAGCCACCACCCGGCGGCGACGGCCATCGCCGCGCCCGCGCCGAGCAGGTGAAGAATGCGCCTGCCTGCCGCTGCCGGCGCCGCGAGCAGGTAGGCCACGGCGAAACCGGGGACAACCAGCAGGACCTGCAGCTGCTTGGTGAGGAACCCGAAGCCCAGCAGCACCCCGGCGAACAGCAGCCAGCGCACGCGCGCGTCCTGGATGGAGCGCAAGACGGCGTAGGCGGCCGCGGTCATCAATAACACCAGCAGGGCGTCGGGGTTGTTGAACCGGAACATCAGCACGGCCACCGGTGTCAGCGCCATGACCGCACCGGCGAGATGCCCCGCTCGGTGGGCCAGACCGGCGTCGGCCGTGGCGGGGGCCGCGGCCCGGCGGACGGCCAGATAGACCAGCCAGACCGTGCCGACCCCCATGAGCGCCTGCGGCACCAGGACGCTCCAGGAGCTCAGCCCGAAGATCCGCACCGACAGGCCCATCACCCACAGCGACGCCGGCGGCTTGTCCACGGTGATGGCGTTGGCGGCGTCGGAGGAGCCAAAGAACCAGGCCGCCCAATCCTGCGACCCGGCCTGGGCCGCCGCGGAGTAGAACGCGTTTGCCCAGCCGGAGGCGCCCAGGTTCCACAGGTACAGCACGGCCGTGGCCAGCAGCAGCCCCGCCAGTTCCAGCCGCATCCGCAGGGCCGGGGCGCCAGGGACGGCTCGCGTGCCGCCGGCAGCCGGGGGCTCCAGTCGCCGACGGCGGTCCCGGGCTTGCGGCCGCGGCCGCCCCGGCGTGCGGGCCGGGGCCGTGTCGGGGCGGGGGCTCAGGGTGTCAGTCATGGCGGTCTACGCTCCCAGTTTGTAGACGGTGGCGTTGCCCACGGTCTGGGCCTGGTAGTTGGCCGCGACCCAGGTGGCGACCTCGGAGTTGCCTCCGCGGCCTCCGCCCATGCCGCCCATGCCGCCGGAAATGAAGTAGCCGATCTCGCCGCGGTCCACCATCGCCTGGAACTGTGCGAGCGTCGGGTAGGGGTCGCCGCCGTTCCAGCCGCCGAGCGCGATCACGCTGGTGCCGGTGGCGAGTTCCAGGCTCGCGGCCTGGGTGGCGCCGGAGACAATCGCGGACCACTTGGCGCCGGAGGACTTCAGCAGCGCGGTCAACTCCGCCGAGGATGTTTCCCCGCCGGGGCCGCCGCCCATTCCGGCACTGCCCGCGCCGTCAGTGCCGGCGCCGTCAGTGCCGGCCCTGCCTGCCGCCCCGAAGCCGCCGCCCATCGCGGACGCGGTGGGGCCCGACGTGGGGATCGAACCGGAATGCGGCTGGGCGACGGTCGCCAGTGTCCACGCGGTGCTTCCGAGGCCGCCGGCAAGCAGGCAGAGGATCACGACGCCGGCCGTGGCGGCCTTGCGGAACCGCGCCGGGAGAGCCGCCATGCCGTCCACCCGCAGGAGCAGGGCCGCGGCGGCGAGCACGCCCAGGACCACGATGATCACCCGGAGCCCGGGAAGCCAGGACGGGTCGCGGCCCAACAGCACGGCGGACCAGACCGAGGTGGCCAGCACCGTCACGGCCAGGACAACCCGGGCGGGCCAGTAGGCCCGGCCCCGCCACAGTTCCAGGGAACCGATGCCGGCCAGCGCCGCGATGGCGGGGGCCAGCGCCACGGCGTAGTACGGATGGACGGTGCCGCTCATGAAGCTGAAGATCCCCGCAGTGATGACCAGCCAGCCGCCCCAAAGCAGGAGCGCCGCACGGGTTTTTGAGGTCCTGGCCTCGCGCCGGGTGAACCACAGCCCGGCGGCCAGCAGGATCAGGGCCGCCGGCAGCAGCCAGGACACCTCGCCGCCGAAGCTGGTCCCGAACATCCGGGTGATCCCGGCCGCGCCGCCGAAGCCGACGTTTCCGTTGCCTCCCGGGCCGCCGGCGATACCTCCCAGGTTTCCTCCGCCGGGCATGCCCCCGCCTGACCCGGTGATCCGGCCCAGGCCGTTGTAGCCGAACGTCAGTTCCAGGAAGCTGTTGGTCTCCGACCCCGCCATGTACGGCCGGACCGAGGCCGGCGTCAGCTGGAACAGCAGAACGTAGCTTCCGGCCACGACGGCGATCCCGGCGGCGGCCGCCAGCAGGTGCAGGAGCCGGCGGCCGAGGGTGGTGGGCGCCGCCCACAGGTAGGCCAGGGCCAGCCCGGGAAAGATCAGGAAGCCCTGCAGCATCTTGCTCAGGAACGCCAGGCCGATGACCGCGCCGGCCGCGGCGAGCCACTTCCAGCCGGCCTTCTCGATGGCGCGGGTGGTGAGGTAGGCCGCCAGCACCAGGCACAGGGTGAGCATCGCGTCCGGGTTGTTGAACCGGAACATGAGGGCGGCCACCGGGGTCAGCGCCAGGGCGCCGCCGGCGAGCAGGCCCGCGGCCGGCCCGGACACCCGCTTGATGGTCAGGTAGAGAAGCCCGACAGCGGCCACTCCCATGAGCGCCTGGGGAATGAGCATGCTCAGGGCCGAGAAACCAAAGATCCGTCCCGCGAGGGCGGGAATCCAGAGTGCGGCCGGGGGCTTGTCCACCGTGATGGCATTGCCGGCGTCGAGGGAGCCGAAGAGCAGCGCGGTCCAGTCTTTGGTCCCGGCCTGGATCGCCGCGGCATAGAAGGAGTTGGCGTAGCCGGTGGCCTCCAGATTCCACAGGTACAACGCCGCGGTGACCACCAGGAGCAGCGCTGCCGAGGGCCGCACCCAGCGGGGTTGCGGTCCGAACAGCAGCCGGTCCCGGCGGCCTTGGGCGGCCGGCGCCGGGGACGCGGGCAGATGGGGCGCCGTCCCGCCGTCTCCGGGAACCGGGTGCGGCTGTTCCTCGGCGGCCGGCGGCCTGCCGGCCGGGGAACCGCCCTGGGCTCCGGCGGTGGGACTGATGGTTGCCGTCATTTACTTGGCCTTTTCTGTGCGGGGGAGGGAATGATCGGGGGCACCGGGCGCCGGAACGGCAGCGGCGGGCCTGTGGCGGAAGACCACCAGCCGGAAGAGCAGGAACTTCACGGCCGTGGCGGCCAGGTTGGCGGCGGTGACCGTGAGCAGTTCAAGCCAGCGGTCCGGGGCCGCTCCCGACGCGGCGTGAACGAGGGCGAGTGCGCCCGAGGTCAGGGCCAGCCCGATGCCGAAGACCAGCAGCCCCTCAAAATGGTGGCGAGCCGCCTGGCTGCCGCCCTGGATGCCGAACGTGAAGCGCCGGTTGGCGGCAGTGTTGGCCACGGCGGTGGTGAGCAAGGCGAGGAAGTTTGCCAGCTGCGGGTCCATGAACCCGCGGCAGAGCAGGAAAATCGCCAGGTAGGCCAGGGTGGAGGCCACCCCGATGCTGCCGAAGCGGACGAGCTGTCCGAAGAGGCTTCCGCCGGGGCTTTGTTCCTGTGCCCGCGAGGCGGCCGGCAGCGGTCCGCGGGCCAGGGCCGCGCGCAGGTCGGGAACCGGGATCCGGCCCGAGACCAGGTCCCGGCTCAACCGTGCCATGCCGCGCAAGTCCGCGAGGGCCGTCTGGACGATGTCCACGCTGGAATCCGGGTCGTCGGTCCAGTCCACCGGGACTTCGTGGACGCGCAGGCCGCACTTTTCTGCCAGGACCAGCAGCTCGGTGTCGAAGAACCAGGCGTTGTCCAGCGTGTGGGGAAGCAGTTGCCGGGCCACGTCCGCCCGGATCGCCTTGAAGCCGCACTGCGCGTCACTGAAGTGGGCGCCCATGAGGGCCTGGAGCAGGAAGTTGTAGCTGCGCGAGATGAATTCCCGTTTGGGTCCGCGGACCACGCGGGAGTTGCGGGACAGCCGTGTCCCGATCGCCAGGTCGGAGTGCCCGGAAATGAGCGGGGCAAGGAGCGGGCCGAGGGCCGCCAGATCAGTGGAAAGATCCACATCCATGTACGCCAGGACCGGCGACGGCGAGGCCAGCCACACCTTGCGGAGTGCGTTTCCGCGGCCCTTTTCTGCCATATGGACCACCGTCACTTCGCGCAGCTCGCGGGCTACCCGTTCCGCGGCCTTGAGCGTTCCGTCGGTGCTGGCGTTGTCCGCCACGGTGATCCGGAAGGAATGCGGGAAGGCGCCGAGCAGGTACGCGTGGAGCCGGCGCAGGCAGGCCTCGAGGTCCCGTTCCTCGTTGAAGACCGGGATGGTGACGTCCAGCAGGGGCGTGCTGGCGCGCGTATCAATGGCCGTGCGCCAGCCGCCGGGGACGGTCAGGGCCCCGGCGATCGGGCCCGGGACGGGTGCGTCGGCCAGGGCAAGCCCCGAGGGTGCCCCGGGGGCCGCCGGGCCGGCCGGCGTCGCCGTGGAGCGGGGCAGGGTTCCTGTGGCCTGGTCTGTGAATGTCATGGCTCAACTTTCCCGGCGGCCCATATGAGGGCTTTAGGGTCAAGCTGTGCGGGGGCTGTGGAAGTCCGGGCCGCCGGGGCCGGTCCGGCCGTGGAGACGCAAAGAGGCCCCGGATCCATGCGGATCCGGGGCCTCCAGGGCGGGGGGCGGCTAGTGCCGGTTTAGTACCAGTTGTGTGCGTAGTGGAAGTTCAGGGCACCGCAGGGGGAACCGTAGCGCGACTTGACGTAGTTCAGGCCCCAGTTGATCTGGGTCCGGTAGTTGGTCATGTAATCGGCGCCGGCGCTCGCCATCTTCGAGGCGGGCAGGGACTGGACCACGCCGTAGGCGCCGCTGCTGGCGTTCGTGGCGGTGGTCTTCCAGTCGGATTCCTTGGTCCACAGCTTGTGCAGGCACTGCATCTGGCCGGGTGCCCAGCCATAGCTTCCCAGCTGGGACGCGGCGTAGGCCTGCGCGCCGGCGGGGTCGTCGACTGCGACCGGCGCGGCTGCCGGTGCCGGTGCCGGAGCGGCTGCCGGTGCCGGAGCGGGGGCCGCCGCGGGAGCCGGAGCAGGTGCGGGGGCTGCCGCGGGGGCCGGAGCAGGTGCTGCCGCGGCTGCCGGTGCGGCAGCAGCGGGCGCGTGGATCAGCGCTTCGGCTGCCTTAACCTCCGAGATCTGGGGAGCCACGTTCTTTTCCGTGGCAGCGGTCGGCCCAGCCACCTGGACCCGCTCGAAGTTGAGCTTGGCCAGCGGGTCAGCCATCGTGGCCGTCTGGCTCGCAACGTTCGCCGTGTGGGCGCCCGGCTCTGCCGCCTGGCTCGCGGCGCCGCCACCCAGCAGCAGCGCGCACGCGGCGGTGACGACGGCGGCACGGCGGCCGGTTACACCGAGCCCGGCGGCGAACCGCGACAGGGCGGATGCCTGCTTGACCGGTTCGGCGCGGTGGCGCGACTTGGCGGCGCCAACTGAGCGGGAATGCGAACCGCCGTCAGGGCGTGTTTGTACCTGGAATTCAGTCATGGTGGCCTCTCAACGCCGGCGGAGTTAGCTGTCGGGTTCGGATGAGGTCATCCGGCCGCACGGAACATCACGTGTCGGCTTCACCCCGAGGGCGCATGAAAGCAGATTGCCCGGGAACTCTGGGTCCCCCGCCTCTGCCTGGTCCAGCGGAATCCGGGAAGCGGCAGAGTTTGGCGTCCGTCCGGATATGCGGCACCGATGGCGGCGCACGCTAACGACGCTACAGGACCCGGCCGCTTAAGTCACATTTTGGTAACAGGAGTCACAGTGCCGGGGTGTCGGGTTGCGCCGGGCTCGCCGGTCGACCGTCCGGGCCGTTTGCGCCGGCGGCGGCCGTTCCGGTTACGCCGGCGGCGGCGAGGCGGGCAGCCGCACGGCGAACTCCGTGCGGCCCGGCCGGGACGTGACCTCGACTGTTCCTCCGTGGGCCTCCACGATCGACTGGACAATGGACAGGCCCAACCCGCTGGTGCCCTCGGACGTCGGCGCGGCGGTCGCCGTGCCGTGACCTCCGCGGCTGCCGGAAACAGCGCCGGAGGACGAGCGTGCGGGAGCCCCGGACCCGACCCTCGCCGTCGCGACGGCAGAATCGGCGGGGACAGCTGCGGGGTTCGACGCCGGATTGGTGCGCGAGGCGTCGGCCCGGGTGAAGCGGGCGAAGACCCGGCCGATAAATTCCGGGGCGATGCCGCTGCCATTGTCTGTCACGGTGACCACGGCACTGCCGTCAGCCGAGCGCATAACGCCCGTGACCACCTTGGTCCCGGGTTCCGTGTGCTTGCGCGCATTGGACAGCAGGTTGGCGAGGACCTGGTGAAGCTGGGTCGCATCACCGCGCACCACCACGGGCTCGTCCGGAAGTTCCAGCTGCCAGATGCGGTCCGGGGCCATGACTTTCTCATCGCTGACCGTCTCGATGGCCAGCTGGGTGAGGTCGACGTCGGAGATTTTGAGCGGCTGTCCCTCGTCCAGGCGCGCCAGCAGCAGCAGGTCCTCCACGAGCGTGGTCATCCGCTCGGACTGGCTTTGCACACGGGCGAGGGACCTCTCGCCGTCGGGGGTGAAATGCTCGGTCATCCGCATCAGCTCCGTGTAGCCGCGGATGGCCGTCAGCGGGGTGCGGAGTTCGTGCGAGGCGTCGGCGACGAACTGCCGGACCTTCATCTCGCTCTCCTGCCGCGCCTCGAGAGCGTTGGAGACGTTGTCCAGCATCTTGTTCAGCGCGTAGCCAACGCTGCCCACTTCCGTTCCGGGATGGGCCGCCGACGTCGGGACGCGGACCCCGAGCGCCACCTCGCCGGCGTCCAGCGGGAGACGGGAGACCTTGGTGGCAACCTCGGAGAGCTGTTCCAGCGGCTTCATGGTCCGCCGGATCAGGGCCGTGCCGGCGAGCCCGATCAGCACGAGCCCGCCTGCGGACACCACCACCATGGTCCAGACCAGGGAGGCCAGGGTGCTTTGTTTTTCTGCCAGCGGGAGTCCGGTCACAATCACGTCGCCGTACGGTGTTCGCGCCGCCGTGAGCCGGTAGGCGCCGGCCGAAAGGCTGCGGTCCACGGACACGCCGCTCGGGGTGAGGGCCAGGAGAACCTTGTTGTCGGCGGGGGAGAGGTTCTTGACCGCGCCGTCCCCGGCCAGGAATCCTGCCCTGCTGACTTCGCCGTCCACTATCCGTGCGTTAAGCGTCCCGACGCCCTGTCCCCGGGCTTCGAGGGGGTCGGGGCGTCTGCCCGAATCGTCCGAGGAGGGCCGGCCGAATTCGCTCGAACGGTGGGAGGCCTGGTCCAGCTGGGTGTCGAGTTGCCGGGTGAGGAAGAGGTCCATGGAGGCGTAGCTGAACAAGCCCACAGCGCCGCAGATGGCCACGAGCAGCGCCATGGCGACCAAGACCAGCCGGGTGCGCAAATGCCACGTCGACGGGTTGCGCCAGTCGCGTCCGGGGACGCGGGTCATGCCGGAAAGTGAGGGCACGGATCAGTCCGCCGGTTTCAGGACGTACCCGGCTCCGCGCACCGTGTGGATCATCGGAGCGTGGTTGGCGTCGACCTTCTTGCGGAGGTAGGAAATGTACAGTTCCACGATGTTCGCCTGGCCGCCGAAGTCGTAGTCCCAGACACGGTCCAGGATCTGGGCCTTGCTGATGACCCGCTTCGGGTTTTCCATGAGGTAGCGCAGCAGCTCGAACTGCGTGGCGGTCAGGTGCATTTCCTCACCGGCCCGGGTGACTTCGCGGGTGTCGACGTTGAGCACGAGGTCTCCCACCACGAGTTCGGCGGTGTCCATGGCGGCCACTCCGGAGCGCTGGACCAGCCGGTGCAGGCGCAGCAGCACCTCTTCCATGCTGAACGGCTTGGTGACGTAGTCATCGCCGCCGGCCGCCAGTCCGGTGATGCGGTCCTGGACGGCATCCTTGGCGGTGAGGAACAGCGCCGGCACCTCCGGCGCGAACGCGCGGATCCTGTTCAGCAGTTCGACGCCGTCGAACCCGGGCAACATCACGTCCAGCACCAGCACGTCGGGGCGGAACTCCTTGGCTAGCCGGACGGCTCCGGGCCCGTCCTCGGCCACGGCCACGGACCAGCCGGCCATCCGCAGCCCCATGCTCATGAGCTCGGAGAGGCTGGGCTCGTCATCCACCACGAGGGCGCGGATGGGGGAGCCGTCCGGATGCGTGAGCTGGGGAAGGTTGTTGGTCATGGAGTGCGAAGTGGCCATGGGGACAACTCTCCGATCTGCCGGTTAGGCGGGGCTTTGGGGACCCTGTGCGGCACCTGTGAATCCCAGCCTAGCGAGCTGGATGCCGTTGCGGGACCTACGGGCCGCACCGGCCATGTTCAAACCCCTTTACCGTCCGGCGCCAACGTCACAGGCCGGGCTGTCGGCCCGCACAGCCCAGGCACAGGATCGCTCACCACTCTGGGGTGAACACCGATCCGCACCCTAAAGGAGAAATACCATGAGCGGTCAGCATCCCGGAGCCGGTTCCGGACCAGCCCCCGAGCCAGCCCCCGTACCCGCCCCCACCACCGGCGCGCCAGCGGCGCCCGCGCCCGTAACCACACCCCGTACTGCCTGGAAGTACGGCGCCGGACCCACCGACGCCGGAACGGTCCAAACCGGACATGCTGACGCCGGACCCACCGACGCCGGAACAGTCCAAACCGGACACGCTGACGCCGGACACTCCGACGGCGGGCGGCCGGAAGCAGGCGCTGCCGGCGGCTGGGGCGCACCGCCGGTTTGGAAGGTTCCGACATCGGAACCGGCCCGGGGCATGCCCCGGCAGGAACCTGTGCCCGCCGCAGCCACAGGCTGGGGCGCGCCGGGAACTTCCGCCAAGACGGCCTCGGCGGCAAAGCCCTGGACCCTCAAGCGGGCGCTCGCCGTCGCCGGAGCCGCCGCAGTCCTGGCCGTCGGCGCCGGGGCGGGCGTCTATGCCCTCACCTCAAGCGCAACGGCAGCCACCGGTGCGGCCGGCGGGGCGGGCGCCGGCGGACCCGGCGGCCAGGGTTTCGCCCCGGGCGCGCCCGGTTCAGCGCAAGACGGTTCCGCGCAAGGTGGTTTCGCGGGCGGCGGCATCCCGGGGCAGGGCGGTCCCGGCGACTTCGCTGCCGGTGGGATGGGCAGCGGGCTTACCGCGGCAGTGCACGCCGAATACGTGGTGCTGCAAGGAAGCGCGTACACCACGATGGCCGAGCAGCTGGGCACAGTGAGCGAGGTCAGCTCGTCCTCCGTGACGGTCAAGAGCAGCGACGGTTTCACGCGCAGCTATGCGCTGGGCAGCGACGTCGTGGTGAGTAATCTGCAACAGCGGCGCCAGCAGGCCGGCGGCGCGGGCACGCAGCTGAGCCTCGCGGACATCGTGGCGGGCGGGACGGTGCGGATCGTGGCGGCCAAGGACGGCTCCGGCTACACGGCGGCCTCCGTCATGGTGGTCGCGGCGACGGCCACCGGCCAGTCGAACTGACCCGCCGCAGCCGCCATCGCCGCCGTGCCTGGCCGGCGGCGATGCCGGCTGCCCACTCCGTGGACCGCCTCGCAGGCGGCGGTGGGCAGGCGCGGTTTGGCCCAACTCGCCGTGCTGTGAATGATTTGCCTGATGTAGTCGGCCTTGACCGAATAATATTCGAGAAAGCGCACTTGCTGACCTTCCGGTCAGTAAAACACTTGTTATTTTATTGCCGCTGCAGAATTGTGACTTGCGCTACAATTCCTGGATCTGTCTCACTATGTGGAACCTGGGGTCCATTGTTACTTGCACGTTTACATTGTTACGTTGCACACTTCAATTGTGAACAAGAACTCAACAGCACCTGCAGCCGCAGCTTCCTGGATCAGCACACCCGCTGGTACCGAGATGCGCTGTTGTCGAATGCACGCCTAACTTTTACACCCCTAAAGGTTTCCAGGTATTCGCCCCCCAGCCCAGAGTCGGGCGCCCCTCCCCAATTTCATTGCGGGGAAAGAAGCATTCGAGCCGCGATGACGGCCATTCACATTGAGGTAAGCATTCCATGTCAGTTGCATCCGGATACGTCCACATCTCCGTCCGTAACGCCAGCAAGGCCGGCCAGGCCTCAGGGATCCGCCAGGGCTTTGGCGGGCGCTCCGCGTTCGCCCCCGCCGGATCCACGGGCAGCTTCCCCGCCCCCGGATATGCAGCGCAGGGCTACAACCCTGACTCCTACGGCCAGCTCCGTGCCGTCCCCCCCGCCCCCGCCACGGCGCCCACCCCGGTGATCGCCCCGGGTGCCGGCAGCCCGGTCCGTCCGGCCCCCAGCGACAACGTCGCCCGCGGCTTCGTGCTGTACATGGGCATCGACGAGGAAACCGCGGCTGCAGCCGGCACATCCATCGCCAAGCTTGCCCAGGAAATTCGGGCCTACGCACAGTCGCTCGTGGCCGGTGCCGAAAGCTATGCCGCCGTCGCCGTCGCGCCGGCCAGTGCCCCGGGTTCCGCCCTCGACGTCGTCCGCTCGACCTTCGGTGATCCCACCGCGGGGGCCCGCCAGCGCACCGAGACCGCCCGCCTGCAGCAGCCGCAGGATCCGCGGCCGTCCGGGGTGCTGATCGACCTCGCCCGCCGTGAGGTGCACCTCGACGGCGAATCCCTAAATCTCACGTTCAAGGAATTCGAGCTCCTGAACTACCTCGTGGAGAACGGCACCCGCACCGTGGGCCGCGACGAGCTCCTCGAAGGCCTGTGGCGGAACGCCGAAGAGGTCCCGAATGAGCGGACCATCGACGTCCACATCCGCCGCCTGCGTTCCAAGCTGGGCCGCCTCGCCAACACCGTGCGCACCGTGCGCGGCCAGGGCTACCGGTTCTACGAGCACCCCGAAGTGGTTGTCTGGGCCGCTCCGGAATACTCGATCTAGCCTCAGCTTCACGCAAAGCGCCCGTCCCCTGCATAGGGAGCGGGCGCTTTCGCGTTTCCGGAAGCTTCAGCGGCTTTCCGCCGGCAGCCACATTCCCCGACGGGCGCTTTGGGTGGGCTGGCTGACGGGCCTTTGCCGCCGCTGCTGGTGGTTTTGGTTGGACTCTGTTGCCTTTCGGGGGTCCGGCGTAGTCTCGGACCGTTGAGCCGACTATTGGGAGGAAGACATGTCAGTTGCACGGATTACTACCCTGAGCGCGAACTCCAAGACCTCGTTCGATGCCGCCATCAAGGAGGGCGTCGACCGGGCCAATAAGACCCTTCGCAATGTCACGGGGGCATGGGTGAAGGAACAGAAGGTCGAAATCAGCGACGGCGCCGTCGTTGCCTGGCATGTCGTGCTGGAAGTGACCTTTGTCCTTGAAGACTGAACGGACTGTCCTTGAAGACTGAACGGACGCTGGTGGGATTCGCGCCCGTGGGCCAGCCGCCGCACTAGGATTGGGGCATGAGCGCGCATCACATCAAACGGCTGGTGATCATGCGGCACGCCAAGTCCGATTGGCCCGGCGGGGTTGCCGACCACGAAAGGCCGCTCGAAGAACGCGGCCACAAGGACGCCCCAGTCGCCGGAAAGTGGCTGCTCAAGCACGGCGTGGTCCCTGATTTCATCCTCTGCTCCAGCGCTTTGCGGACCCGCCAGACCTGCACGTGGGTGTGCCACGCACTCGGAGACAAGGCGCCGACGCCCAAGCTCGAGGATGGGCTGTACGCCGCCTCCGCCTTGCGCATGCTGGCCGTCATCAACCACGTCCCGGACACCGTCACCACCCTCATGGTGATTTCCCACATGCCCGGGGTGCAGGACCTTGCGATGCATCTGGCGTCGCGCGACTCCGACCACGATGCCTACATGGACGCCGCCACGCGCTATCCGACCAGCGGGCTGACCATCCTGGAAACGGAAAAGTCCTGGGCCGAACTGGACGGGCAGGACGCCAAGCTGACCCACTTCAAGGTCCCCCGCGCCAAATAGCCGCAGGTCCGCCCGGTGAGCGCTGCGGAATCCATAGCAACCTGCGCCGATCTGCGGTTTACTGATGCTGTCTAGTCATGTGGTTTTTTCCAGTGGTTTTGGGGCATGTGTTGCAACCCGGAGAAAAGGTGATCAACGTGGATTCAGGGCAGCTCATAGGAATTATTGTCGGCATCGTCGTGGTGCTCGCGATCGTAGCGGTGGCGGTCATGGTCAGCCGCAAACGCAAGGTGGCCGCGGACCGGAACCGTGCGGCCGAGATGCGTGAACAGGCCAAGGCCGACGAATTCGCTGCGCGGGAACGCGACGCCAAGGCGGCCCGTGCCGAGGCCGACGCGCAGGAGGCCGACCTCGAGGCCGAGCGGCTGCGGCAGGAAGCCCGCAAGCGCCAGGAAGAAGCCGAAAGCGTCCGCTCCGGCGCGCAGGAGCAACTGCGCAAAGCCGACGAAGTGGACCCGGACGTAGTCACATCTGAACGCGGCGGCGAAAGCGGGCAGATGCCGACCCGCGGGGATTTGCGCGCCGAGAGGGCCGCCGCCGAACCCACAACGGGCAGCCACGTCCCCGGCCAGCAAACGTCCGGCCAGCAAGTGTCTTCCGGCGAGCAAGCGTCCGGCGAGCCAGTGTCAGCCGACCAGCGCAGCCGCGAGGACGTAACCCGGACCGACACGGCCCCGGGTCCGGATGCCACCCCACGGGAAGACAGGCCTCGAAACCTCTGAGCTGAACTCCTGGGCTGCCTTCCGGCGGAAACTCCTGTGCTGAACCTCTCCGCCGGGTGGTGATGCGCGGGACTCAGCGGCGGGCCGAGGCCCGGGCTGGTGATTTGGGGGCAGGCGACTTGGCCGGTGTCTTCGCAGCTGGCTTGACCGGTGTCTTCGCCGGTGTCTTCGCCGGTGACTTGGCCGCGGGCCGGGCAGTGGCCCGCGGAGCAGCCGCCCGCGGAGCCGCCGGGCGCGGGGCGGTTCCTCTCGACGTCGGCCGCGGTGCGGAGGGCCGCGGATTCGCAGACCTGGCCCCCGCTCCCCGCGCGCCGGCCGCCGGCCGGCGTCGCTTAGCACGGCCCGGGGAACGCCGGCCGCGGCTCCTGCCAGGCAGTACAGTGCCGGCGAACAGCAACAGTAAGGTGACGGCTCCGGCGGCCGCGGCCAGATAGAAGTACAAATCCGGATGCTCGGAATCGACGCGCGTGGACAGGGCGTCGGGATCGGGGTTGAAGGCCAGCCCCCACTGGCGCAGGAAAGCGACCCCGAACGCGATGAAGAGGATGCTGCCGACCCCGCTCGCGGCCAAAGTTTTGTGCCGGCGCCGGACCACCACCTCCGCCACGCAGGCCACATAGGCCGTCGCGGCAGCCCCGACGAACCACACCAGCACCCACTCTTGCAGGGTGATTCCGGTCAGGACCAGAAGTGCCAGGGCAGTGAGAAACGCTCCGATGGCGACTTTCCCGTTGGTACCCATGTGACGCATGTGAATAATCATGCCTGAGCAGGCGGCTGCTTCACGACGTAGCCGCGCATGGAGGCCATGATTGCGGCCACACTCTGCTCCCTGGTCCGCTCCGGGTTGTACGTCTGGCGGTCCAGTCCCACCACGAAGCAGGCCCCAAAGATTGCCGTTTCCAGGCTGCCCCGGGAAACGGCGGAATCCACGGGATAGACGGCGGCGACGCCGTCGATGGCAGAGCCGATCACCGCGAGCAGGCGCCCGCGGAGCTCGGCGAAGGTGTCCTGCCATTCGCTCGGGGTCCGCCAGCTTTCGCTGACCCAAAGCCTGGCGAAGGAGGGGTACTCGGCCATGAAGTCCATGGCCTGGCCGATCATTTCCTCCATGGCGGCGAGGGGGTCGGCGGAGCCGTCGCGGACACTCAGCAGCCGCGCCAGGAGGATGTCCACGCCGTGGCGCAGCAGCTGGGCGATCAGGTCCGACTTGCTGCCAAAGTTGTAATACACCGTGCCCTTGGACACCCCGGCTGCCGTGGCGATCTCGTCCACCGTCACGCCCGCCGCGCCGCGCTCCCCGATCAGATCCATGGACGCCTCGAACAGTTTCTGCTTCGTGGCGTTCGTGCGGGCGGGACGGAGTTTCTTCTCCCCGGCCCCCACTGTGCTCATACGGCGATCTCCGGTTTTAGGGACTTCAGGGTCCAGAACTTGTGCTTGTGAACGGCCAGTGTGGAAAGCGCCGCCCCGAGCACAGTGTACCCAAGGAGGCCAACCACCGTGGGCACGATCAAGGAAAGGTCCGCGCCGTAGATCAGGTGCCGCATGCCGGCCACCACATAACCCATAGGCAGCGCCTCGTGGACAAAGTGCAGCGGCTGCGGGGTGGTTTGCCACGGGAAGGTTCCGCCGGAGGAAACCAGCTGCAGGACCAGCAGGATAAGCACCACGAATTTTCCGGGAGTTCCCAGCAGGGCCACGACGCCCTGGATGATGGCACTGAAGGCCATGGCGGCCGCCAACATGAACAACCACATCAGCACCGGGTGGGCGGGCTTGAGGCCCAGGCCCAGGTCCACCACGAGAGTGAGCAGCGTGGCCTGGATGACTGAAACGGCAAAGAATGGCAGCCAGCCGCCGACGGCGATCTTCCATGACGGGGCGTTGGACGCCAGTGCGCGTTGCGTGATGGGCCGCATGGCCTGGACCAGCATGAATACGCCGATCCACAGGGCCAGGGTCAGGAAGAATGGCGCCAGGCCGGCACCGTACGACGCAGCCTTGGCCTGAGAGACGTCGCTGACGGCAACAGGGTCCGCGATCACCTTTGACAGGCTGTTCTTCTGGGCATCATCGGGATTGGGGATCTTCCCGGCACCCTTGTCCAGCTCTGAGGCCAGGGTGGCGGCGCCATCCGAGGCCGTGCGGGCGCCGTCCTCCAGCTGGCCCGCCCCGTCGTCGAGCTGCCGGGCGCCATCTGCGAGCCTGGCAGTGCCGTCGACAGCGCTCTGCTCGCCCGCGGCCAGCGCGGCCGAGCCGGCCGAGAGCTGGTTGGCGCCGGCTGAAGCCTTTGAGATGGCATCGGTAAGGGCCGGCGTTGCTCCCGCAAGTTTGGCCGCCCCGGAACTTACGGCGGCGGATCCGTCGGCAAGCTGCTGGATCTGGGCTGCATCCGTTTGGATTCTGGACTTCGCATCGGCCACCGGGCTTGAGGCTGCGGCGGTATCGAAATCGGCCAGGATTTTGCCGGCCTGGTCGGGGGTGATGATCCCGGCGGCAACCAGACGGCTGTTGGATTGCACCACACGGTCCCGGAGGCCCTTGTCGGCAGCGCTGAGTTGCCCGACGACGTCCTGGACTTTCGTGTTCAATGCCGCGTTTCCCGCCGCGACTTGCGCGGCGCCGTCCGCGAGTTTCTGTGAGTCGGCAGGGAGTGTGGCCGTCCTGTCCTTCAGCTGCGTCAGGCCGGCGCTGAGCTGGCCGGCGCCTGAATTGAGCTGGTTGGCGCCATCGCGCAGCTTCATTTGGCCGGCGGCGAGTTCTGCGACTCCGCCGTTCAGCTGGCTCGTTCCGGAATGCAAACTGGCTGCCCCGTCCCGGAGTCTGGCAATGCCGTCGGAGAGTTTTCCGGCCCCGTCGGCGGCCTGGACTATTTGAGTATGGATTGTGCCGAAGCCCGTCAGGAGCTGGTTCGCAGTCTCCTCGCCCACCTCCTTGGCAACCGTCGAATGCACGGCAGTGGTCAGCTTGTCCACGATGTTGCTGAGGACGTAGTTGTTGGCATCGTTGGTGGTGACATTCAGCATGGCTTGGTTCGCGGCGTCAAAGCTGCCCGGGGAAACCAGGTTGGCCGAGAAGTCCTTGGGAATCTTGAGCGCGAACGCATACTTGCCGCTGCTCACGCCCTGGTCCGCTTCCGCGGCGGTGGTGACTTTCTGCCAGTTGAAGACGTGGCCGTCCACGAGGCTGTCGGCGACCTTTTTCCCCGCCTCGAGCCGGGTCCCGTTGCTGGCGGACGCGCCGGTGTCCTCGACTACCAAGGCGGCGTCGATCTGATCCAGGTTCCCGTACGGATCCCAGTTGGCGTAGAGATACACCGCGCCGTACAACAAAGGCACCATGGTCAGCGCCAGGATGGTCAGTTTGGGCAGGAGCCCGCCAGTCATGCGCTTGAGCTCGGAGCGGGCCAGCCGCAGAACAGTCACTTTAGGGCCTCGGTTTCGAACGGGATGTGTTCAGGGTTCCGGTGTTTCGCGGGATGGCCTTCTGTCTTCTGCGCATCAGGCTGGGAGGGGTCCGCGGATGCGTCAACGATGGAAACCGTTGCGGCGGCAGCCTCAACGGCGTTCCCGATTGCGGCGGAGGGCCCGGTCCAGCCGTCCGGCAGTGCCGCGACGGTGACGACGACGGCGAGCGGCCGGCCGCCGTCGTGCGCCAGATCTTCCAGCCTGGGAAGCCAGTCCGCGGGATCTGCGCTGTGCCTGTCCGGAGAATCGACAACCAGCAGATCTGTTCCGGGGTTGGCCAGGGCAAGGGCGGTGAGCAGTTCGACGCGTCGCCGGGCCGGAATCTGTTCGGTCCAGAGGCCGGCAATGTCCTCGAAGCGGTTGACCTTGAGCCAGGGTTTGCTCAGCAGAGCACCCCGATAGCGCCGGGGGATGAGCGCGAGGTCCTCGGTGACGAGGTCGCCCACGCTGAGATGCTGTTCGGGCTCGTTGACACCGGGGGAGTCCACGAGTGCACTGGCCAACCGGAGGCGCTTAATCTTGGAATTTCCGTCCCAGCTGAGCACTCCCCCGGAGGGCTTCATCCGGCCGCTGAGTGTGAGGGCGAGGGCTGTTCGCTGGTCCTGGCCGTCGCCTTCAACCAAGAGCAGCTCCCCGGCACGTACCTCAAGGGACGTGGGTGGGAGCAGGTCATTCCGGCGCCCGTTCACACGGAGCTGTTGCACGGAGAGCATGTAAGCCTTTCGCAGGGTCTGGTCTGCTTCAAGGCTAACCGAACTGACTGGTCAGTTCAAATAGAGTTAGTCGCTTGTGATCAACGGATCACAGGCCATAGCTTTCGAGCAGGCGGAGCCAGACTTCGCTGATGGTCGGATAGGAGGGCACGGCGTGCCACAGCCGGTCCAGCGGAACTTCCCCCACCACCGCAATGGTGGCTGCGTGCAGGAGCTCAGCGACATCCGGGCCGGCGAACGTGGCGCCCAGCAGCACCTTGCGGTCCTCGTCGATGACCAGCTGCGCCCACCCTTCGTAGTGTTCGGCGTGCAGCGAGGAACCGGCCACCTGGATGGGGAGTTCCACGGCGGAGGCCCGGAAGCCGTCCTTCTCCGCCTGCGCCATGGTCCGGCCGACGTTCGCCAGTTCCGGATCGGTAAACACCACGTTCGGCACCGCGTGCTCGGAGGCCGTCTGGGCAAAGCGGCTCCACGGTGCCGGCTCGCCGCGGAGTTCGCCCTTGGCCCGGGCGGCAATGGCGTCTCCGGTGGCCCGCGCACCGTACTTGCCCTGGTGCGTCAGCATGGCCCGTCCGGCGGCGTCGCCGGCAGCGTAGAGCCACGGGTTGCCGGACACATCGTTCTCGGTGGCGTGGTGGACTAGTCCGGTGGAATCGGTGGTGAGCCGCAGGGTCCGGCCCTCGGGTGCCGGGAGGCCGACGCTGTCCAGGCCGAGTCCCTCAAGGGCGGGGTGCCGGCCGGTGGAGACGAGCAGCTTGTCCGCCGTGATCGTGGCGCCATGGGCCGTGCCGTCAGCGGGACCGGCGCCCGGGCCGTCCTTGGGGCCGCCCGTGGGGCTGCTCTTGGGGCCGCCGTCGAGCACGACGGTGAGGGAGCCGTCGTCGTTCTCATGCACGCTCCGCGTACCGGTGTGCAGGCGGAGGTCCACGCCATCGGCGCGCAGGCCGGCAGCGACCAGGTCTGCGGCCTGTTCCGGGAAAACGCCCAGGAGCCCGCCGCGGGCCACGAGCGTCACGGACGAACCAAGCCGGGCATAGGCCTGGGCGAGTTCGACGCCGGCAACGCCGCCGCCGAGGACCGCAAGCCGCGGGGGAACCGCGCGGGCTGAGGTCGCCTCCCTCGTGGTCCAGTACTCGACGTCGTGAAGCCCCTCGACCGGCGGCTGGTTCGGGGCGGAGCCCGTGGCGACCACCACGGCGTGCCGGGCCGTGAGTGCGTAGCCGTTGCCGTCCAGCCCGGCCACCTCGACGTGCCGCGGGGCGGTGATCCAGCCGTGGCCGCGGATCAGTTCGATGCCTGTGTCCTCCACCCACTTGACCTGGCTGTCGTCCTGCCAGTTCGAGGTGAAGTAATCCCGGCGCTTCAGTACGGCTGCCGGATCCAGGGTGCGGGTGACCGCTTCCTGGGCGCCGGGGACCGTCTGCGCGCCATGCAGCGCAGTGCCCGGCCGCAGGAGGGCCTTCGAAGGCATGCAGGCCCAGTACGAGCACTCGCCGCCGACCAGCTCCGCCTCGATGAGCACTGCTGTCAGGCCACCGCGGACCACGCGGTCCGCCACATTCTCGCCCACGGCCCCGGCGCCGATCACAATGACATCGAATTCCCGCTCAATCTGTGCCGTCATGGCACCAGCCTACGCCGGGGCCACGGCCGGATCCGGGGGAGCTCCGGGCTCCGGCGATGCGGGCTTCCGGCGTAATGTGCCGGGCCGAACCCTTTGCAGGACGGGGGACGGTCGATACTGTTGGGACCATACTTGGGGGAGGAGGCGGCCATGGCCGCACGCAACATGACAACAGGACCGGCCATACCGCTGGCAAGGTTCAGCGCCCAGGCCCGGCTCCGGGCGCTCCAGTCGGACATCCTGGAGCTGATCCTGGAACGCGACCTGGTTCCCGGCGATCCGCTGCCGACCGAAAACGAGCTGACGGCGGCACTCGGCGTCGGCCGCAACACCCTGCGGGAGTCCTTGAAGGCGCTCCAGGCGCTGGGCGTCATTGAGATCCGCCACGGATTCGGCATGTTCGTGGCGCCGAGCAATTTCGAGGCCCTGACCGATGGGCTCACCTTCCGCGCCCGGCTGTCGCTGCGCCATCAGGGCGAGGAAGCCCTGCAGCTCGTGGAGGTCCGGCAAGCACTCGAATCCGGACTGGTCGGCGCCGCCATGGACCGGATCAGCGCAGAACAGCTGGCCGCCGTGGAGGAGTCCGTGAACCGCATGGAAGCGCTGGCCGACGCGGGGGAGCCGTTCATCGAGGCCGACGCGGAGTTCCACCGCAGGCTTTTCGAGCCGCTGAACAACGACCTGCTGATCAGCCTGATGGACGTCTTCTGGAAGGTCTACCGCCGGATCCACCTCGAACTCGGCGGGCCGTACGCCGTCGACCTGCAGGCAACGGCCGCAGTGCACCGGGGGATCTATGAGGCTGTCGCAACGGCGGACAAGGCACTCGCCTCCGAGCGGCTCAGCACGCATTTCGACGACATCCGCAACATCATCGTCCGGTCCACGGCCTGAGACCTGCTGCCGGGCCGCTCCGGCCCAACAGCTGCCGCCGGCGCCTAAGGCGGCCGCGCCGGCGCCCAGCCTGGCGCCTAAAGCAGCCGGGCCGGCGCCCTGGCGCCTAGGGCATCCGGCGGTTAAAGCAAAAGATCCGCCCCGGCGAACCGGGGCGGATCTTCATCTGTGCGCCCAAAGGGATTCGAACCCCTGACCTTCTGTTCCGTAGACAGACGCTCTATCCAGCTGAGCTATGGGCGCATTCTCGGCTCTTGGAGAACTTCTCTCTCCCCGAACCTCGAATTACTTTACGCGAGCCCGGGCCCAGTTACAAATCGAAGCGGGTGTAATCTAGCTGACTAGACCGGTCTACGTGACCTTAGTCACAAAAAGGAGGGATGATGGCCGGCCAGTTCCTTGAATTTCCGCGGTTTTTGATTTGCTCCGCCCCGGTCATCCCACGTCCGGGCCCGAAATGGGCCCCCTGCCGAGCCCTAGCATTTAGGACACACCACTGAACCCGAGGAAGGGAACCGTAATGGGAGATCTGGCGCGACTGCCGTTGCTTGAAAAAGCACCCACCACACATGCCGGTCTACTGGCATGGGTAGAAGAGGTAGCTCAACTGACCCAGCCGGACCGGATCTACTGGGTTGACGGGTCCGAAGCGGAAAACACCCGGCTGACGGACGAGCTCGTTGCCGCCGGCACCCTGACCCGCCTCAACGAGGACCTCTTCCCCAAGTCGTTCGCGGCATTCTCCGACCCCGCCGACGTGGCCCGCGTCGAAGAGCAGACCTTCATCTGCTCCGAGAACGAGCACGACGCAGGCTTCACCAATAACTGGATGGCCCCGGCGCAGATGAAGGAAAAGCTGCACGGCCTGTTCGCCGGCTCCATGCGCGGGCGCACCATGTACGTGATCCCCTTCGTGATGGGCCACCTCGACGCCGAGGACCCCAAGTTCGGCGTCGAGATCACCGACAGCGCCTACGTTGTCGCCTCCATGCGGATCATGGCCACCATCGGCACCGAGGTCCTGGACAAGATCACCGCGACCAACGCGTTCTTTGTCCCCGCCCTGCACTCCCTGGGCGCCCCGCTGGCCCCCGGCCAGGCCGATGTCCCGTGGCCCTGCAACCCGGACAAGTGGATTGTCCACTTCCCGGAGGAGCGCTCCATCTGGTCCTTCGGCTCCGGCTACGGCGGCAACGCCCTGCTCGGCAAGAAGTGCTATGCCCTGCGCATCGCCTCGGTGATGGCACGCGACGAAGGCTGGCTGGCCGAGCACATGCTCATCCTCAAGCTGACCTCGCCGGAGCAGAAGAACTACTACATCTCCGCCGCTTTCCCGTCGGCCTGCGGCAAGACCAACCTCGCGCTGCTGGATCCGACCATCGAGGGCTGGAAAGTCGAAACCCTCGGTGACGACATCACCTGGATGCGGTTCGGCAAGGAAGGCGAGCTCCGCGCCGTCAACCCCGAGGCCGGCCTGTTCGGCGTGGCTCCGGGCACCGGCTGGGGCACCAACCCCAACGCGATGCGCGCCATCGCCAAGGGCCACAGCATCTTCACCAACGTCGCCCTGACGGACGACGGCGGTGTGTGGTGGGAGGGCATGACCGACGAGGTGCCCGCGCACCTGACCGACTGGCAGGGCAACTCCTGGACCCCGGATTCGGACAAGCCCGCCGCCCACCCGAACTCCCGCTTCTGCACGCCGATCGACCAGATCGACATGCTGGCCGAGGAGTACTACAACCCGGACGGCGTGGAGCTTTCCGCGATCCTGTTCGGCGGCCGCCGCAAGACCACCATCCCGCTGGTCACCGAGGCGCGCAGCTGGTCCAACGGCATCTTCATGGGCTCCACCCTGTCCTCGGAGACCACCGCCGCGGCAGCCGGTGCCGTCGGCGTTGTCCGCCGGGATCCGATGGCCATGCTGCCCTTCATCGGCTACGACGCAGGCGATTACCTGAACCACTGGGTCAACCTGTCCGCGAAGGCCAACCCGGAGCGGCTGCCCAAGATCTTCCTGGTCAACTGGTTCCGCCGCAATTCCGAGGGCGGATTCGCCTGGCCCGGATTCGGTGACAACGCCCGGGTCCTGAAATGGGCCATCGAACGCCTCGAGGGCAAGGCCGACGCCGTGGAGACCCCCATCGGGTTCGTCCCCACCGCTGACGCGATCGACCTCAAGGGCCTGGACATGACCCCGGCCCAGGTTGAAGAGGCCGTCCGTGTCGACCCCGCAGAGTGGACCACCGAGCTGGCCTCGATCGAGGAGTGGTTCGCCAACTTCGGCAGCTCGCTGCCCGAGGCGCTGCGCGCCGAACTCGCAGGACTGAAGGAGCGCATGGCTGCCGAGCAGTAGCAGCCGGCACAACACAAAGCAACGCGGGGTCACTTACGGCCCATCCCACCTCTGTGGATGGACCGTAAGTGACCCCGCGTTGCGGTTTAACCAGCGACCGTTAGAACCCAGGATCTCTCGCAAGATGCAGGGCCGCCGCTTTCGTTGGGTGCGTGACGCCGGGACTTAGGTCCCTAGGCCGCGTCCGGCCAGATCCCTAGGCTTGTCCGCATTCCATTAGCCGGGCCGGCCGACGATTGGAGCGTGCGCTGGGGGCATTCCGGGCGGGTGCGGCCGCGCCCCCGACCTGCTCGCGGTAAGCGAGATTCAGGAGTTCCTCATGCTTGTCAACGACGACATCGATGCTTTGTCCAGGGCTGTCAGCGGTCCGGTCGCGTTGCCGGACAGCCCCGAATTCGCGGCGGAGACGTTCGCCTTCAACGTTGCAACAGTGCACCGGCCCGAGGTCGTTCTGGGGGCCGCAGATGCCCGGGACGTCGTGGCCGCGGTTAAGTGGGCGGCCGAGCGCAGGCTTCCCGTGTCCGTCCAGTCCACCGGGCACGGCGCCGAATCTGCGATCGATGGCGGCCTGCTCATTAACACGCGCCGGCTGCAGGACGTGCAGATCGATCCGGATGAACGCACCGCGCGCGTCGGCGCCGGGGTGAAGTGGCGCACCCTCCTGGAGGCCAGCGTGCCGCACGGGCTCCTCGGATTGCACGGCTCCAGCACCGACGTCGGCGTCGTCGGCTACACGCTCGGCGGCGGGCTGCCCGTGCTCGGCCGCGCGCACGGCTTCGCGGCGGACCATGTCCGCAGCATGGAGATTGTCACGGCCGACGGCGCGCTGCGGCGGATCGACGCCGACGCCGAGGCCGAGCTGTTTGCACTGATGCGCGGCGGTAAGGGCAACCTCGGGATCGTGACCGCCCTCGAGTTCAGTCTTTTTCCGTTCAGTGATTTCTACGGCGGCGGCATCATCTATCCCGGGGCGGATGCGGCCACCGTCCTGGCTGCCTTCCGTCACTGGCTGCCCACGCTGCCCGAAGATGCCTCACCCTCGATCTCGCTGCTGCGGCTTCCGGACATGGACTTCGTTCCCGAGCCGCTGCGGAACCAGTTCGTCGTTCACCTGCGCTTTGCCTTCCTGGGCAAGCGCGAGGCCGGCGACGCGCTGCTTGCCCCGATGCGGGCGGTCTCGACCCCATTGATGGACACGGCCGGGCCCATGAGTTACCTCGACGTTGACCAGATCCACATGGACCCGGCGGACCCGCTGCCCTTCATGGACGGCGGCGCGCTCCTGAAGGATTTCGGCGAAGATGCGGTGGCTGACCTGCTCGAGCTCACCGGGGACGGTTCGGACTGCCCGCTGCTGCTCGTGGAGGTGCGGCCGCTCGGCGGCGCGCTGGCCCGGACTGCACTGTCCCGGCCGGGGGCTATGCCGGATGCGGTGCCGGACGCCGTGTCGGGGCGGGACGCGGCCTTCCTGCTGTTCCTCGTCGGGTTCAACATACCGCCCCTTGCCGAGGCCGTATCGGCCTCCATCAGCGGGATCCTGGCCGCGATGGCTCCCCACTCCACCGGGTACACGCTGGTCAATTTCCATGGCGCACCGGGCGACGAGGAGGACCGGGCCCGGGCCTGGACGCCCGCGGTCTACGAGCGGATGCGGTCCGCGAAGTCCACGTACGACCCCGGCAACCTCCTGCGCTTCGGCCACGCGATCACCGGGGTGCCGTCGGCGGGTTGACGCTCTGCGCGGGCTCCGTTGCACCGCTTCACGACGGCGGCCCCCACCTTTACGAAGAGGTGCGGGGCCGCCGTCGATGAGTGTTTTAGCTGGCGAGCCAGATATCCGGGCCGAAGACCTCGTAGTGGATCTTCGTGGCCGGGATGCCGGCGTTGATGGCCTCGTTGCGGATGTTCTTCATGAACGGCAGCGGGCCACACAGGTAGAGCGAGGCGTTGGCCGGGAGGTCCACCTCGCGCAGGGACATGAAGCCCGCGTTGGAACCGGCTTCGGGCTGCTCGAGCCAGAGCTGCAGGTCGGCGCCGTCCAGGCGTTCGACGTCGTCTGTCATCTGGGAGCGCAGCGCCCAGCTGTCCAGGTTGCTTTCGGCGTGCAGCACCAGGACCTGGCGGTCCGAGCCGGACTCGGCCAGGGAGCGCAGGATGGACGCCGTGGGCGTGCAGCCGATGCCGGCCGAGGCCAGGACCACGGGGCCGTCGCCTTCCTTGAGCGTGATTTCGCCGTAGGGGTTGGAGATTTCGATGACGTCGCCCACGGCCACATTGTTGTGCAGCACGGGGGAGACCTCGCCGCCGTCGTCGAGCTTGGTGGTGAAGCTGCGGCTGGTGCCGGCGTCGCCGGAGAGGGAGTACTGGCGGACCTGGCGGAGCCCGTCCGGAAGCGTGACCTTGACGCTGACGTACTGGCCCGGCAGCGCCGCGGTGATGGGGGTGTCGTCTGCCGGTTCCAGCGTGAAGGTCATGGAGCCGGTGCCGGCTGGAGTCTTGGCGGCAACCTTCCAGGGGGTCCACATCTTGGCGTTGGCCTGTGCGGCGTAGAGGCCCTTCTCGAGCTTGATGAGGGCGTCCGCCATGAGCCAGTAGACCTCGGTCCAGGCTTCGGCGATTTCCGGGGTGATGACCTCGGCCAGGTCCTCGGCGATGGCGGCGAAGAGGTGCTCGTAGACCACCTGGTACTGCGGTTCGGTGATGCCGAGGGAAGCGTGGCGGTGCGCGATCCGGGACAGCACGGTCTCCGGCAGGGTGTCCGGGTTGTTCACCAGGTGGCTGGCGAAGGCGGCGATGCTTCCGGCCAGGGCCTGCTGCTGATTGCCCGAGCGCTGGTTGGAGCGGCTGAACAGGCCGTCCAGCAGTTCGGGGTGGGCGGCGAAGAGGCGGGCGTAGAACTTGGGGGTGATGTCCCCGATCCGGGAACCGACCAGCGGCAGGGTGGCCTCGATGACGGGGAAGGACTTGTCCGAGAGCATGCTGACTCCTGAGATAGTGGCCCGGCGTCTTCAGCCGGGTCCGCGGCGATACTTGCATTTCAAATACAAATATCTATGCCTCATTTCTACACCGCGTAGAAATCTATTCCAAATCGACCGGATTCCGGGCGTGGCGGCGGCGGGAGAAGGCGGGTGTCAGTGACAAGTGTCGCTGCCGGAGAAGGAACCGGATCCCGGTGGGGCAGAGCGCCGGTACCGTGCCTGAGCCTGGCATGCCGGTCATCCCGTGCCTGCCTGAAGTCAATGGCCAGGCCCGCCAGGAAGGGCGTTTGGACGCCAAACCAAAGGTTTTCCCCAGATTGGGCCGGAATCCCGCCGGACAGCGGCCCGAACCTGCCGGGCCGCTTCAAAGCCCCGGGCGCAGCCCGATCGCGGCAAAGACGGGCGCCATCTGCCCGGAGGTCGGCAGCGACGCGATCACGATCCCGTCGAGTTCGCCATAGAAGGCTTCGCGGGCCCGGGCCAGCGCGGCCCGGAGCCGGCATTCGGTGATGAGCGGGCACGTCCCGCCCGTGGCAATGCAGTCGGCCGGGTCCATGCGGGTGTCGAGTTGCCGCAGCAGCTGGCCGACCGTTGCGGTCCGGCCGGCGCTGCTCAGCCGGGATCCGCCGTTGCGGCCGCGTTCGACGTCGATCAGGCCCAGTGCGCGCAGCTTCGCCATCGCCTTGCTGACGTGGTTGTACGGCGTGCCGACAGCGTCGGCGATGCTCTGGGTGGTCAGGAGCCCGCCGTCCGGAGCGGCCGCGAGCACCAGCAAAGCGCGAAGGCTCACATCGGCGAACGCATTGATCTTCATATCCCCAGCCTAAGGGCGGTCTAGTCCACCCAGACGGCGGGCTCGTTGGTATCGGCGGCCAGCTGGCCGAACTCGAGTTCGTGCGTCCCGGCGTTCGCTGCGTAGGGCAGCACGGCGGCGAACAGGGAGCCGTCCTGGTGCTCTGCCGCGACGTGGATGGCGTCCGAGTCTTCCTCGAGCAGCGTGATGTCGCAGACGACGGCGGCGGCCCGGAACTCCTCCCGGTGCTGCCGGAGCAACTCGTGGAGGTCCCGGATCATGGCGTCCGCGTCGAAGTCGGCGTCCGATCCGTCGCTCGCGTCCGCGGGTGTCACGGCCACCAGCCGGACTTCGCCGTCGTTCTGCACCACCAGGGCGAAGGGCAGGAAGCCGCCGTTGCGTTCCAGCTGCTCCTGCGCGGCACCGACGCCGGTGCCGAGCAGGTTCTCCAGGTCCGTGGCGCTGGCGTCCGGCACGGACTCGCGCCAGGATCCGGTGTTGGCGGATTCTTCCGGGTGTACTGCCACCGCTAGCCCCGGACCAGCGCCAGGACGCGGTCGCGGACGCGTTCCATGGTGGCGGCGTCCGTGGCTTCAACGTTGAGGCGCAGGAACGGTTCGGTGTTGGACGGGCGCAGGTTGAACCAGTAGCTGCCGTCGGTGGCGATGAAGGTGCTGCCGTCGAGGTAGTCGACCTCGACGTCCTCGTCGTGGAAGTCCTCGCGGACCCGCTCGACCGCGGCGGCCTTGTCCTCGATTTCCGAGTTGATCTCGCCGGATGACCGGTACGGCTCGTATTCGCGGCCGAGTTCGGAGAGCGGGCCCCCCTGTTCGCCCAGGGCGGCGAGGACGTGCATGGCGGCCAGCATGCCGGTGTCCGCATTCCAGAAGTCGCGGAAGTAGAAGTGGGCCGAGTGTTCCCCGCCGAAGATGGCCCCTTCCGCGGCCATGACGGCCTTGATGAAGGAGTGCCCCACGCGGGTGCGGACGGGCCGGCCGCCGTGGCGTTCGACGAGTTCGGGCACCGCGCGGGAGGTCAGCAGGTTGTGGATGACGGTGGGCGTGTCTTCACCGAGGCCCTGGGCACGGGCGATTTCGCGGCGGGCCACCATGGCGGTGATGGCCGACGGCGAGACAGGCTCGCCCTTCTCGTCGATCACGAAGCAGCGGTCGGCGTCGCCGTCGAAGGCCAGGCCGATGTCCGCGCCGTGTTCGACGACGGCGGCCTGCAGGTCGCGCAGGTTTTCCGGTTCCAGCGGGTTGGCCGGGTGGTTCGGGAAGGATCCGTCGAGCTCGAAGTACAGCGGCACGATCTCCAGCGGAAGCTTGGGCAGCAGGGCATCGCCAAGCACGGCCGGGGTGGTGAGGCCGGCCATGCCGTTGCCGGCATCCACCACAACCTTCAGCGGCCGGGAACCGCGCAGGTCCACCAGGGAGCGCAGGTACTCCGCGTAGCCCTTGAGGACGTCCTGCACGCCAATCAGGCCAGTGCTGCCGGCCGCGGGGATGGCGCCGGCGTTGAGGTATTCCTCGGCGCGGGCCTGGATTTCCATGAGCCCGGTTTCGGAGGAGATCGGCACGGCACCGGCCTTGGCCATCTTGATGCCGTTGTATTCGGCCGGGTTGTGGCTCGCGGTGAACGTGGCGCCGGCGGCGTTGAGGGCCCCGCACGCGTAGTAGAGCTCGTCGGTGGAGATCAGGTCCAGCAGTTGGACGTTGGCGCCGCGGGTGGCTGCGCCGTTCGCGAAGGCTTTGGCGAACTCGGGGGAGGAGGGGCGCATGTCCCCGCCCACCAGCACGGTCTGCCCTGTGAGTTCCAGGACGTCGACGAAGGCGGCACCGACGGCTTCGACGATCTCCGCGGTGATGGATTGCCCCACGATTCCGCGCACGTCGTAGGCCTTGAACGAGGTCGAGAGGTCAAAAGTCTTTGTCTTGTCCGTAGTCACGCGTCTTATCTTACGTTGCGGCCCTGACGCGCCGGCCTGTCCCCGCCCTTGTCTACACGCCGGATTGTGCACATAGCGGGTACCGGCTTCGTGGCTGTCGGAGGGGGCTGGGATACTGAAGCAATGGCCAGTAACCAGAACGCCCTTTCCAGCACGGCCCTAGCCGGCACCCCATCCTCGACCCGGGAACAGGCCCAGAATGTACTGCGGGAGCTCGTGGGCCATCCTGAAGCCGAGTTCCATGACGGCCAGTTCGAGGCCATTGAGGCCCTGGTCGACGGCGGCAGGCGGGCCCTGGTGGTGCAGCGCACCGGCTGGGGGAAGTCGGCCGTGTACTTTGTTGCCTCCCTGCTGTTGCGCCGCCGCGGCGCCGGGCCCACCCTGATCGTGTCCCCGCTCCTGGCCCTCATGCGGGATCAGGTCGCGGCCGCGGCGCGGGCCGGGGTGCGGGCGGTGGCGATCAACTCAGCAAACCAGCTGGACTGGGACACTGTCCGCGAGCAGCTCGCCGCCGATGAAGTGGACGTCCTGCTGGTCTCGCCCGAACGCCTCACCAACCCGTCCTTCCGGGAAAACCAGCTGCCCGAGCTCGTCCGCCGGACCGGTCTGCTGGTGATTGACGAGGCCCACTGCATCTCGGACTGGGGCCACGACTTCCGCCCCGACTACCGGCGCATCGCGGACCTCATCACGCAGCTCCCGGACACCGTCCCGGTGCTCGCCACCACCGCCACGGCCAACTCCCGGGTGGTGCATGACATCGAGGAACAGCTCGGCAAGGACGTGCTCACCATCCGTGGCGCCCTGGGCCGGGATTCGCTCCGGCTCGGTGTCCTGACCCTGCCCGATTCCCGCGAACGCCTCGGCTGGCTGCTGACCCACCTGCAGGATCTGCAGGGCAGCGGCATCATCTACACGCTCACGGTCTCGGCCGCCGAGGACACCGCCCGCCTGCTGGCTGAGGCGGGGCACGAGGTCCTCGCCTACACCGGCCGCACGGACCCCGCGGACCGGGAACGAGCCGAGCAGCTCCTGAAGGACAACCAGGTCAAGGCGCTCGTGGCCACCTCGGCCCTCGGCATGGGTTTCGACAAGCCGGACCTCGGCTTCGTGGTGCACCTTGGCGCGCCGTCGTCGCCGGTGGCGTACTACCAGCAGGTGGGCCGCGCCGGCCGTGGCGCGGCGAACGCCGACGTCCTGTTGTTGCCGGGATCCGAGGACCGCGACATCTGGCAGTACTTCGCCACGGCGTCCATGCCGTCCGAGGAGAAGGCTGCCGCGGTTCTGACGGCCCTCGCCGAGGCAGGCACGGCGGTGTCCACGGTGGCGCTCGAGGCCCGGGTGGACCTGCGCCGCACCCCCCTGGAGCTGCTGCTGAAAGTCCTGGCCGTGGACGGCGCCGTCGAACGCGTCGGCGGCGGCTGGCGTTCCACGGGACAGCCGTGGAACTACGACGCCGAGCGGTACGGCCGGATCGCCGAGGCCCGGGTGGATGAACAGGACTCGATGGTCATCTACCAGGACACGGCCGGCTGCCGGATGGAATACATCACCTCGGTGCTGGACGATGAAACGGCCCGCGCCTGCGGCCGCTGCGACAACTGCGCGGGCCGCTGGTTCCGCGCCGACATCGCCGAGGACGCCACGGAGACCGCAGGCCAGACCCTGCGCCGGGCCGGCGTCGCCCTGGAACCGCGGCTGCAGTGGCCCAGCGGCATGGACCGCCTGGGCGTGCCGGTCAAGGGCAAGATCAAGCCGGATGAGGCCCTCGCGGACGGCCGGGTGCTGGCGCGCCTGACGGACCTTGGCTGGGGCGGGGCCCTGCGGGAGGCCTTCGCCGCCGGTGCGCCCGACCGGCCCGTGGACCCGGGCATGCTGCAGGCCTGCGTCCAGGTGCTCCGGGAGTGGGGCACCGGAGATGCCCGGACCGCTGGCTGGAGCGGGGCCGGCCGGCCTGCCGCGATCATCAGCCTGCCCTCCCGCGGGAAGCCGTTGCTGGTGGATTCCCTGGCCCGCGGGATCTCGGAGATTGGCCGCATCCCGTATCTGGGCCAGCTGCAGCTCAATCACGGCGGACCCACCGGCGGCCGCGGCGGGAACAGCGCCTACCGGCTCGCTGGCGTCTGGGACCGCCTGGTGGTGGGACCGGAGCTGGAGGAGGCCCTGGCTGGAATCCGTGGCCAGAGCGTCATGCTGGTGGACGACCTCGTGGACAGCCGCTGGACCCTGACCGTCTCCGGGCGGGCCCTCAGGCTCGCGGGCGCCGGCGCCGTTCTGCCGCTGGTGCTGGGCCAGGCCGGCTGACCTCAGCACCGGCGTGGCGGGGGAGGACCAGGCTGTCCAGGGTGCTCAGGAGCATCAGGACCGCGATGGCCAGGAACGCCGCCCGGTACGGCGCCGCCGGATCACCGGGGACCCCGGTGGATCCCGCGCGGCCGCTTGCCTCGAAGACCCGCAGCAGGAGCGCCCCGACCGCGATCCCGGCCGCGGTGGCGAGCTGCACGAGCGTCGCGGAGACGGCGTTGGCGGACGGCAGCTGGGCCGGGACGACGTCGGCGTACTGCACGGACGCGTACGCCGAGAATCCGATCGAGCGGAACGCCCCGCTGGCCACCAGCACCGCGACAATCAGCGGTTCCGGCGTGCCGGCGTCGAGCAGCGCGCACAGCGCAAAAGTGGCCGCGGAGGCCAGCGACGCGAACACCAGGACGGGCTTGAACCCGAAACGCCGGATCAGGGGCGTCGTGGCGGGCTTGATCCCGATGTTCCCCACGAACACGGCCGACACCATCGCCCCGGCGCGCAGCGGGTCCCAGCCGAAACCGACCTGGAACATCAGCGGCAGCAGGAACGGCACCGCGCTGATGGTCAGGCGGTACACAAAGCCTCCCGTCGCCGTCGCGCGGAACGTCCGCGTGCCGAAGACGGACAGATTGAACAGCGGCGTGCTGGTCCGCCGCATCCAGGCCGCGGCGGCGGCCAGGAACAGCAGGCCCGCAGCGATCCCCGCGGCCGCCAGCAGTCCGGCGTCCCGGCCGCCCATCAATTCCAGGCCGACCAGCAGGGATCCCACCCCGAGCGTGGTCAGGACCAGTCCGAGCCAGTCCAGGCGCCGCGTGCTGTCGCCGCGGACTGGGGGGACCAGGCGCAGCGCGGCCAGGAAGGCCGCCAAGCCCAGGGGGAGGTTGACCAGGAAGATCCAGTGCCAGGACAGGTAGGTCGTCAGCGCTCCGCCCACCAGCGGGGCGAGGACCGGGGCCAGCAGCCCGGGCCACACGAGGAAGGCCGTAGCCCGCAGCAGATCCTTCTTCGGGGTGCCGCGGAGCACCACCAGCGTGCCCACCGGGACCATCATGGCGCCGCCGGCACCCTGCAGGACACGGCTCAGCGTCAGCATGGTCAGGTCCTGGCTGAGCGCGCAGAGCAATGACGCGGCCGTGAAGATAGCGATGGCAAGACAGAACACCCGGCGGGCACCGAGCCGCTCCGCGAGCCAGCCGCTGAGCGGGATGCCCATCGCCACCGTCATCAGGTAGGCGGTCATGGTGATGTTCACGTCGGCGGCCGGCACCGCGAAATCGGCGGCGATACTGGGTATGGCGGTCGTCAGGACGGTCCCGTCGAGGAACTCCATGAAGAACGTCGCGGCCACCAGCAGGGCCAGCCGCGGGCTCCAGCTGCCCCCGGCCGGGTCCGGGCCGCGCGGGGAGGCGTTCATGCGCGTGTCTCCACGGTCCGGTTCACCCATAGCGCCGGCTCATCCATTGCACTGATTCACCCGTTGCACCGGTTCACCCATGGCGCAGGGGTGGTTCCGATTCCAGCACAGCCATGGCGGCGTTGTGTCCGCCGATCGCACTGACGGCGCCGCCGCGGCGGGCACCGGAGCCGCAGAGCAGGATCTGCGGATCATCCGTCGCCACGCCCCAGCGGCGCGCCGGGGTGTCCAGCGGTTCGCCGTCCTCCACGAACGGCCAGTCGAGGCCGCCGTGGAAGATATTGCCGCGGGGCATCCCGACGGCGCGTTCAATGTCCAGGGTGGTCTTGGTTTCAATGCAGGGCCGCCCGTCCGGATCCGTCATGAGCAGATCCTCGACGGGCTCAGCCAGGACGGAGTTCAGGGAGGCCAGGACGGCCGCCTGCAGTTCGGCGCGGCGGTCCTCGTTGTTCTCCGCCGTGACCAGCCGGTCCGGGACGTGCAGGCCGAAGACGGTCAGTGTCTGGGCGCCGGCGGCCTGCAGTTCCGGGGACAGGATGGTGGGGTCGGTCAGCGAGTGGCAGTAGATTTCGCACGGCAGCGGCGAGGGCACGGATCCGGCGGCGGCGGTGCTGTAGGCGGCGTCGAGCTGGGACCAGGTCTCGTTGATGTGGAACGTCCCGCCGAACGCGGCCTCGGGGCTGACGGATCCGTCCAGCAGCTCCGGGAGGCGTTTGAGCAGGAGGTTGACCTTGACCTGCGCACCCTCGCGCTGATGGTTCGGATTGGTGGCGGCGACCGCTGAAATGCCAGGGTCGCCGGCGGCGGCGCCGGCTGACAGGTCGGCGGCAGGCCGGCCGCGCAGCCGGTCGAGGACCACCGGCGCCACATTGGACAACACCCACCGGGCGGAAGACGAATGGTCCTGCCCGCCGTGGCGGTAGTCCACGGCGCCGCCGGGCCGGACGGCGGTCACGTCCGCGGAGGTCAGGATGGTCGCGCCGGCGTCGCGCGCGGCCCGCTCCAGCTCGCCGGAGACCGCGCCCATGCCGCCGACCGGCACGTCCCAGTCCCCCGTCCCGCCGCCGATCAGGTGGTAGAGGAAGCAGATGTTTTGCTGCAGGTCCTCATCGTCAGCCCGGGCGAAGGTACCGATCAGCGCATCCGTCAGGACCACACCGCGGACCAGGTCGCTGCCCAGCTCCCGGCGGATCGCCTGCCCGATGGGATGTTCGATCATGGCCTCCCACGCCGCGTCGGCCCCGGCCCTGGCGGCGAGGGCCCGCGCGTCGGACCGCGCCAGCAGCGGCGCGGTCATGGTGGGCCAGAGTGCCTCCGTGAGCTGCCGGCACGCGGCGTAGAACGCGGTGAAGGCGCCGAACTCGCCGTCGGGAGCGCCGACGGCGGCGAACGACGCGGCCGTGGCGGCCTCGTCCCCGTTGTCCACCAGCAGGGCCCGGCTGCCGTCCGCGGGGTCCGGGGTGTAGGAGGAATAGCGCCGCCGCGCCAGCGTGATGCGCAGGCCGAGGTCGTCGATGATCTGCCGGGGCAGGAGGCTGACGAGGTACGAATAGCGCGAGAGGCGGGCGTCGACGCCGTCGAACGCGTGCGCGGATACCGCTGCGCCGCCGGCGTGTTCCAGCTTTTCCAGGACCAGGACGTCCCGCCCGGCCTTGGCCAGGTACGCGGCCGCGGCCAGTCCGTTGTGGCCGCCGCCGACGATGATGGCGTCAAATTCCGTGTTGCTCGACATGGGCCTATCCTGCCATCCGGATCCGCCGGCGGGCGTGAGGCGTCCGGCCACCGGACGGGCCGGGCCGGGGGGACGTGACTGCTGGGGGCAGGCCAGCGCGAATGAACGACGTCGATCCGCCCTGATCTGCCCGGGAACGCAAAAGGCCCCGGTCCGAGGACCGGGGCCAAACGCGGAGACGGGGGGATTTGAACCCCCGGTGGAGTTGTGCCCCACACTTCATTAGCAGTGAAGCCCATTCGGCCGCTCTGGCACGTCTCCAATTGCTAATAACTAGCCAACCAAGGATACGCAGAAGGTGCCACGCAGTGCAAAACGGCCGCTCCAGAGCAACGCGGGGTCAGATCCGGCCCATGCGGGGCCCCCGGATGGGCGCTAAGTGACCCCGCGTTGCTTGGGTGTGGGCCTTACGCCTCGGTGCCGGCGAGGGCCCGCCACAGGAAATGCTGGCTGCGGCTTTGCAGGGCCGCCGCCTGCCGGTTGTCCGAAGCCCCCGCGTGGCCGCCCTCGAGCGCCTCGTGGAACCAGACATTGGGGATGCCCATGGCCTGCATGCGGGCCGCCATCTTCCGGGCCTGGACCGGCCCCACCCGGTCATCTGAAGTCGCCGTCCAAATAAACGTCTCCGGGTAGTCCACGCCGTCCTTGAGCAGGTGGTACGGCGAAAACGTCTTTAGGAACTCCCACTGCTCGGGCACGTCGGGGTCGCCGTATTCGCCGATCCAGGAATAGCCCGCGGACAGTTTGGTGTACCGGCGCATGTCCAGGAGCGGGACCCCGCAGGACACGGCGCCAAACAGCTCCGGGTACTGGGTGAGCATGTTGCCCACCAGCAGTCCGCCGTTGGAGCCGCCCACGCAGCCGAGCCGCTGACGGGACGTGACGCCGCGGGAGATCAGGTCCTTCGCGACGGCGGCGAAGTCCTCGTACGCCCGGTGGCGGTTGCCCTGCAGCGCGGCGCGGTGCCAGTCCGGCCCGTACTCGCCGCCGCCGCGGATGTTCGCCACCACGTAGACGCCGCCGCGGCGGTGCGTGCCCTCGCCCTCTTCGCCGCTGGACTCCGCGGTCCGCCGCTCCAGCCACGCCCGGCCGATCGCGCCGCTGTACGCCGGCGTCCGCGAAATCTCGAAGCCGCCATAGCCGGAAAGCTGGGTCGGGTTCTGGCCGTCCAGCACCAGGTCCTTGGCGGCCACCTGGAAGTACGGAACCTTCGTGCCGTCGCTGGAGGCCGCGAAGTGCTGCTGGACCTCGTAGCCCGCCTCGTCGAAGAACGACGGCGACGTCCGGATCACCTCGTGCGTGCTGGTCACCGATCCGCCGTCGCGGGCGAGTGTCCCGCGGGTCAGGGTGGTCGGCGTCGTGAAGCCGGTGGCCACCAGCCAGAAGTCGTTCCCTGCACCCGGTGCCTCGCCTTCGGCGACCGAGGCGGCGCCGCCGGTACCGTCGTCGTCCGAGCCTTCGGCGTCGTCTTCGTCATCCACCGCGAAGGCATTGACGTCGTGCAGGGGCGGGCAGGCGTCCAGCACGGTGGCGGCCCACGCGGCGTCCGTACCGGGGCGCCGCGGATCCAGGACGTGGATCTCCGAGGACACGTCCCGGAGCAGGTTCAGCAGCAGGAAGTCCCGCGTCCAGCTCCAGGACTGTAGGGAGGTGTGCGGATCGGGGGTGAAGAGCACGCCGAGGTCCCGGGAGCCGGCGAGGAAGTCCTCGAAGCCGGCCGCGAGCAGGGAGCCCGCCGGGTGGGTGGTGCCGTTGACGGTCCAGTCACGCTGCGGGCGGAACAGCAGCCATTCACGGTGCGAGCTCAGGTTCACGTCCGCCGGCACGTCGACCTGCACCCATGCACCATCGCGCAGCACCGAGGTGTTCTTCTCGAAAAAGCTGATCCAGTCGACGGCAAACGTTCGTTCGAAGCCCGGCGTGGAGTCGTGGGCCACGATCGCCATCATGTGGTCCTCGGGAATGTCGAACAGCTGCTCGGCCTGGGCCAGGGACTCGCCGCGGCGCAGCTTCACCCCGGTGCGGGCATAGGACGAGGTGGTCCGCGGCAGATCGTGGGCGGTGGTGGCGACCAGCAGGGTGTCCCCGTCCAGCCAGGAGGCGTTGCCCTTGCCGGTCGGGAGGTCGAAGCCGCCGTCGGCCGGGTCCACGAAGCCGCGGGCCTCGACGTCGAACTCCCGGTGGCGGTTGGCGTCCCCGCCGTCGGGGGAGAACGCCAGCAGGGCCCGCCGGTGGGGTTCACCCGGGGCCGGGCGGAGGAAATTGGCGCCGTGGAAGACCCAGTCCTGGTTCTCGGCGGCGGCGAGGGCGTCGACATCCAGCAGGACATCCCACTCGGGGGTCCCGGCCCGGTAGCTGTCCCAGCTGGTGCGCCGCCACAGGCCCCGGGGGTTGTCCCGGTCCTTCCAGAAGTTGTAGTACCACTCGCCGTGCTTGCCCACCATGGGGATCCGGTCGGTGGAGTCGAGGACCTCCAGGATCCGGCCTTCCAGATCGGCGTAGTCGGCGTCCTCGAGGAGCTCCTCGGTGCGGGCGTTCTGTTCCCGGACCCACGCCAGCTGCTCCTGGCCGTAGATGTCCTCCAGCCAGATGTTTTCGTCGACGGGTTCGGGGGAAGTCCCTCCAGCAGGGAGGGCGCCGGTGGCCTCGCCGGACGCGGACGGGTGGTCAGCTTCTGTGGTGGTCATTTTCCCATCCAAGAACATCGGTGCGGCAGTGGCAAGTCACACCGAGGTCAAGCCGGCGGCCGGTTGCCGATACGCTGGATGCCGTGGGCATATCTCGAAGCATCCGGACGGCAGTGATAGGCGCCGGTCCCCGGGGCACGAGCGTGCTGGAACGGCTCCTCGCCAACTGGGCCTCCGCCGGCTCCGCGGGCACCCTGCACATCGACGTGGTGGACCCTTATCCGGCGGGCCCGGGGCACGTCTGGCAGCCCGGACAGTCGCGGCTGTACCTGATGAACACGCAGTCCTTCTATCCCACCGTGGTCCCCGAAGACCCGGAACTCGTGCCGCCCCTGGCCGGGCGCACATTCGACCAGTGGCGCGAACTCCAGCAGGCCCACCCGCACCCTTCGCTCACTGACGACGAACGTGCCGAGCTCTCACGGCTCGGCGAGGCGGACTTCCCCAGCCGGGCCCTTTACGGCCGTTACCTGCGGTCCACCCTCGAGGAACTGCTCACCGTGCTGCCGGCCGGCGTCAGCGTGGACTTCCACGCGGCGAGGGCGACGTCCGTCCGCCACGCCGCCGCGGAGGCCGCCGCGGCGCCGGGCCCGGACCTGGCCGCCTCCGGGCCGGCCGGCGCGGAGGACGCTGCGGTGCGGTTCGACGTCGTGCTCGACGACGGCACCGTACTTACCGTCGACTCTGTGGTGCTGGCCGTGGGCCACCTCGACGCGCGGTTGAACCCTGAACAGCGGGAGCTGCTTTCCGCGGCGGAGGAACTCGGTCTCCTGTACGTGCCGCCGGCGGCGCCCGCCGACGTCGACTGGTCCCGGGTGCCGGGAGGCAAACCTGTCCTGGTGCGCGGCATGGGCTTGAACTTCTTTGACGTGATGGGACAGCTGACGGAAGGGCGCGGCGGCCGGTTCGTTGCCGGAGAGGGCAACGCTGAACTGACGTATCTGCCGTCCGGCCGCGAACCGCTCATCATCGCCGCCTCACGCCGCGGCACCCCCTACCGGGCGAAGGCGACACTCACCGGCTACTACCCCGGAACGGTCCGGCTGCGCTACTGCACTGAGGGCGCGATCGCGAAGTTCGCCGACTCCGGAATCCGGCCCTCCTTCGACTACGACCTCTGGCCGCTCCTGCACCGGGACGCGGTCTGGGCCTACTACTCCACGCTCGCGCGCTCGCAGCCCGATGCCATCCTGACCGGCCCGGCCGAGTTCCTGCGCGCCCTGGACGAGTCTTTGCGGCCGCACGCTCACTCGACCGTCAAATGGGAGCACACGGCGGAATCGGTGATTGCCGTCCATGTCCGGGCATCCCACCGCCTGGACCTGCTCGGCCTCGCGGCGCCCCTGGCCGGGCGCTCGTTTGACTCCAGAGCCGAACTGGACGCCGCCGTCGTCGACTACCTGCTCGACGACGCCCGGCGCTCGGCCCTTGGTGAGGACGATCCGGTGAAGATGGCGATCGGCGCGCTGCACCACGGCCGGGCCGTGCTCAAGACCGCTGTGGCCGATAGCGGCATCACGGACGAATCCTGGGTCGCGGGCCTCCGGGGCTGGTTCGAATCATTCGTGGAAGGCCTGGCGAGCGGTCCGCCGGCGCTGCGCTCCGCGCAGCTCGCGGCACTGGCCCGGGCGGGCATCGTGCGCTTCGTGGGCCCTGACCCCAAGTTCGGCGTGGACCGGCGGGCCCGGATGTTCACCGCGGCGTCACCATGGGTGGGCGGCGGAATGGATGAAAGCGCCGACGGCGGGGCGGAAGGTGCCGCGATGGAGCCTGCCGGCGTCGGTGGTGCTGCCGCGGGCGGTGCTGGGGTCCGCGGTTTTGTGGGCAGTGCCGGCGTGATCGGTGCTGCATCAGGGACGGCGCACGCGGGTGCGGTAAGGGACCGGACGGAGAACGCTGTGTCCGGATTTGGGGCGGCCGCCGCGTCCGGTTCCGGGGCGGGGGCCGTGTCCGCGGCGGCGATGATCGAGGCGCTGGCCCCGGCCAACCGGGTGGCCGTCAACTCTTCGCCCTTGGTGGAGCAGTTGCTCGCCGAGGGGCTGGTGCGGCCGCGCCTCATGATGAGCGTGGAGGGGACCCCGGTGCAGACTTCCGGGCTGGACGTCGTCCCGCACCCGTACCGGCCGCTGGGTGCCAACGGGTCCGTGACGCCGGGGCTTTACGTGCTCGGGCTTCAGCTCTCCGCCACGCAATGGGGCACGGCCATCGCCGCCGAGGCCCGGCCGAAGTCGGGCCCGGTCTACCGCAGCGGCCAGCGCACCCTGCGCGACGCCGACGAGATCGCCCGCGACATCCTGGCCCCGTAGCCCGTAGCCCGTAGCCCGTAGCCCGTAGCCCGTAGCCCGTAGCCCGTAGCCCCTAGCCCGTAGCCCGCACCCCCTAGCCCGCAGCCCGTAGCCCCTAGCCCGTAGCCCGTAGCCCGTAGCCCGTAGCCCGCGGCTCAGGAGCCGCTCAAAAGTGGACATGTCCTCCGGCGCGCCTGCCTCCAAGAGTGGGCATGCCCTCCCCTGGGGCCGGGCAGTGGACAGTTGGTGCTTATGTCCAGTGTTGCGGGCCAGGGGAGGGCATGTGCCGTGGTGGGGGACCAGGAAGTCCGGGCTAAGGCATCAGCCCTTGAGGCACTTCCGGTAGGCGGCCATGGCTGTCCCGTAGTTCACCTGGCCCACGAGATCCCCGGGCCTGGTCGGCTTGACCGGCGGCGTGCACTTCGGCGGGACGGGGACGCTGGCCGCGACCTTCACCGCCGTTTTCACCACAGTGCCGGATTCGACGGCGGTAAGCACCAGGGTGCCCGTGCCGGCGGCGGCGCCAGCGGGAACCAATACGCTCACGTTGGCAGCGCCGGCGGTCACCGGTACCGTACCCAGGGCCGTCACGGTGCCCGCAGCGTCCGTGAACTCGGCGCGCAGCGAGGCATTCACCGGGCTGCCCAGCGAGGTGAGGTCCAGCTTCGAAACCGCCAGTGTGATGGATTCGCCGCCCTTGACCTCGGCCGCCGTCGTGTTCACGACAGCCACGGAGCGGCGGGCGAAGTCCGGCGAGACCGGGTTGTGGGCCTGCAGGTACTTGATCCAGGCGTCGCGGTCCACGAGCCCGGAGTCCTTGGTGCCCGCGCCTTCCTTGAAGATGCGGAAGTTGTCGCCGCCGGTGGCCAGGAAATTGAACGTCCCGATCCGGTAGGACTTCGCCGGGTCGATCATTGCACCGTTGACCCGGATCGAGGTGATCCGGTCACCGGCGGCGCGGGCGGCGTCGTAGGTGTAGTTCACGTTCTTGGACAGGCCCAGCTGCTGGTACGCACGGCTGGGAACCGTGCCGTCCGGGTTGGTCTGCCACTGCTGCTCCAGCAGGGTCTTGAACTGCGCGCCCGTGAGGGACGTGGTCCACAGATTGTTCACGAACGGCAGCACCGCGTTGGCCTCGGCGTACGTGATGGTGCCGTCGGGCGCGTAGTACAGCTCGTTGCGCAGGCCGCCCGGGTTGACGACGCCGATTTCGGCGGCGCCCAGGTCCGGCGCCTTCAGCGCATCCACCAGGGAGTCCGCCACCAGGTTGCCGAGGGTGGACTCGCTGCTCCGGTCATCGCGCACAGCCGGGGAACCGGCGAACGCCGTCGTGATGTCCGCCGTGACCTTGCCGACAGGCTGGTTGCCGACCACCGCGGCGTCGGCCAGGGCCTTGTCCACGATGGCCTTGACGGCCGCGACGCGCGGGTACTGCGCCACAAGATCGGCTGCCGGCTGCGCGGCGCTGGTGGTGCGCTGGACGTTGCCGGCCTTGTACCCGGTCACCGACATGGTCCTGGTGTCGATGGTCAGCTGGATCTGGCCGATGAACTCGCCGTAATTTCCGGTCTGGACGATCGGGCGGGTCTTGCCCGTGGGCTGGCCCGCCGCATCCAGGACCGGGGCGTCCCACGCGTACTGCTTGTGGGTGTGGCCGTTGAAGATCGCCGCCACATCCGGGGTGACCTTCTGGACCATCTTGGCGAAGGGGCCGCCGGCGGCGATTTCCTGCTCCAAAGTGGCGCCGTCGGGCGCGCCCGACCCGGCGCCGTCGTGGTTCTCCACGATGATGACGTCGGCGAGCTTGCCCGCCTTGATCTTCGCCGCGACCCGGTTGATCGCGTCGACGGGGTCACCGAATTCAAGATCCGCGATGCCTGACGGCGTGACCAGGGACGGCACCTCCTGCGTAACCGTGCCGATCACGGCGACCTTCACGCCGTTCATGTCCAGGACCGTGTATTCCGGCAGGACCGGGGTGGTGGTGCCTTTGGCGTAGACGTTGGCGCCCAGGTACGGGAACTTGGCGTTGGTCCCGCCGGCGGTGACGCGGTCGCGCAGGTCAGCCCAGCCGCCGTCGAACTCGTGGTTGCCCACCGCGGAGGTGCGCAGCTCCAGGGCGTTCAGCACGTCGATGGTCGGCTGGTCCTTGGCGATCGCCGAGGCGAACAGCGAGGCGCCGATGTTGTCGCCGGCCGAGATGAACGCGGTGGCGCCCGGGGCGGCAGCGGCGCGCAGCTTCTCGATGGTCCCGGCGAAGAACACGGTGTTGGAATCGATGCGGCCGTGGAAGTCGTTGATGCCCAGGAAGTTCAGCTCAACACTTGCCGGGGTGACGGGCAAGTTCAGGCCCACCACCACGGGATCGTGGTCGCTGGCGCGGAACTGGTCCGGAGCGTAGTAGTCGGTGACGTTGTTGTTGTAGCGGCTGTACTCCAGCGCCACGGATTCCACGGAGTTGATGTTCCAGATGTCCGCGCCGGTGACGGCGGCGTTGGCCGCCGGGGAGGCGAGGATGTGGTCCAGCGAGCCCACGAGGCCGCCGAACAGGTAGGAGTGCTTGGCGGACCCGTCGGCGTTCTTGGCCTTCTCATCCTGGTTGACGTACCCGGCGCCCGTGAGGACGTTGATCGGATCCTCCTTGGCGTAGGAGTTGAAGTCACCGATCAGGAAGACCTTGTCCGTGCCCTTGGACTTCTGCAGTTCGTCGGCGAACGCCAGCAGGGACTTGGCCTGGGCGGTGCGCGCCAGGTTCGAGGCGCCCTGGCCCTTGTCGGTGTCATCCGGCGTCGCGGCGGAGCCCTTGGACTTGAAGTGGTTGGCGATCGCGATGAACTTCTTGTCATCGGCGGCGCCGACCGGCTTGAAGACCTGGGCCATCGGCTTGCGGGCGCTGGCGAACGCGACCGTGTCGTTGTGGATGATGGATTCGCCGATCGGTTCGGCGGCGGCCAACTTGTAGATGAACGCGGTGCGGATCATGTCCTCGTCCGCCAGCGGGGGCGCGTTGGCGGGCGTGCGGACGTAGTCCCAGATTCCCGGGGTGGCGATGTTCAGGGCATCCACCAGCTTGGCGAGGGCGTCGTCCCGGTTCTTGCCGAACTGGGCCGAGTTCTCGACCTCCATGAGCGTGACGACGTCGGCCCCGGACTTGGAGATCGCCGCGACGATCTTGTCCTGCTGCCGCTTGAAGTTCTCCGCGTTCGCCGCGCCGCGGACGTCGCAGCCGCCCTTGACCGTGATGGGGTTGCCGTCCCGGTCCGGGTAGAACGTGCAGCCGGAGATCTGGTCGCCGGTGGTGGGGAAGTAATTCAGCACGTTGAAGGAGGCAAGCTTGAGATTGCCGCCAACCGCCGCGGGGGTGTCCGCGCGGGTGGCGCCGAAGCTGGCCGGCTGGACGGTGTCCGCGTTGGCGGCCGTCAGCTGGGTCAGGGGCTGGAACTTCCAGGCATTGTTCGCGTAGCTGAGCACCACGTTGGTTTTGAACGCCACCGGCGCGCCGACCCGGACGTGATCGGCCGTGGTCAGATACGGGAGCACCTGGGCCTTCGTGGCGGCGTCCTTGAGGAAGTTCGTGGTGGCGCCGTCGTCGAGCTTGATGCCGCGGGCGGCATTCGCCGCGACCGTGGCGGTGTACTCCGCAGAACCGAACGGCGCGACGGCGGTGGGCTGCGCCAGCGCGGTGGTGCCGCCGGCCAGGCCGATCTCGCCGTACTGGTTCAGCGAGAAGTTGTCCGCCACCGTGACGGGGCCCTGCGGGGTGAGCAGCATGCCTTCGAGGGACTCACGGAAGGCCTCGTCGGCGGGCAGGGCGAAGCCGGTGGCCTTGACCTCGGGGGCGGCCTCGGTGAGCTTCTTCAGATCGGCAGCCGCGGCGACGTTCAGCTGGGTCATGCCGAAGAATTCGCTGACTGCGCCGGTGAGCTCGACGTAGTCGCCGATCCTGACGGCGTCGACTGTGGACGGCGAGTAGACGAACACCGCGTCCGACGCCGCGTGGTTGGCCGGCGTGAGATCGCCGCCTGTGCCGGGGGTCTGGACGTAGTAGCCGGCGAAGCCGCCGGTGGGGAACGTGGCAGTGACCCTGCCGCGGGTGGTGACCGAGGATCCTGCCAGCGGGCTTGCGGTGCCGTTGCCCTGGATTTCGGCAATGGTCTTGGCGGCCGGAGGCGTGCCCGGCCCCGGGTCCACGGGTGGATCCACGGGCGGGTCCACGGGTCCGGCAGCGCCACTGGCCGCCGTCGGCGTGATGGCTGCGTTCAGTGCGAAGTCGGCGGCGTTGTTGTTGGTGTCCCCGCCGTTGCTGCGGTTGATGCTCTTGACGTCGGTGTTTCCCGACGGCGCCGCGGCCGCCTGGGCCTCGAAGGTGTAGGAGGTGCCGTAGCCGAGGAGGTCCGCGACGTTGGCCGGTTCGATGACCGAGCCTGTCGGCAGCGGGTTGAGTGCTGTGGCCTGTTTGGCCAGCACGATCGTGCCGCCGCCACCGGCCGGGTTGAAACCGGTGGCGGTGGCGTCGGCGGCCGGCAGGTCGGTGCCGGCCGTGCCGTTGCTGCCGCCCTTGAGCAGGTAGTAGCCCTTGGCGGGAATGCTGCCCGCCAGGGCTGCCACCGAGCTCGGCGCACCGGTGCCCGGGGCTGAGCGGTACTGGAGACTCCAGCCCTCCAGTGAGACCGGTGCGTCGGAGCCGTTGTACAGCTCGACAAACTTGTTCTTGAAGGCCGCGCCGGAGCTGCCGCCGCTGAGATAGGCCTCGTTGATGACCACCGGCGAGGTTCCGGTTGCTGCCGGCAAGGGTTCGGTGGCGTTAGCCGGCGCGGCCGCCGCCAGTGGAGCTGCTATCAGCGCCGCCGACAGTGCTGAGCCCAGCGCTGTTTTCCAGGGTGTTATTTTCATCCGCTCTAACTCTCATTAGGGTGCCCCGGGTAAAGGGCAGGGTGCAGTGCGTCCGCAGGGTGCAGCGGACAGTGGCCGGCCAGAACTCCTGGTCAAGTCGTGCCGGGCCCATCCAAACAGGGGTGAATGAACAACGTATGGACTAAACGTGCATTCGGCGGGACGCCCCCCAGCGGGACGCGCCGCAGCCTTCCCGGAGCGGCTCGAAAGCCCCGGGCAATGGTGACTGGTGATACGGGTGAGCGGTGTCCGGGTGCCTCCACCGGACGCTCCACAGCAGAATACCGGCCAGTAGCCCTCGGGGAAGGCTCTGGCCGGTATTTCCTACAACAATTTTTGTAATTAGGTGGGAAGAGCTCTGGCGTCCTGGCCGGTTAGGCGTCCGTGGGGGACTGCCCGCCCTGTCCGGTGTCAGCCACGATCTTGAACATCGCGCCCGTGGGGTCGGTCAGTGTGGCGAGCCTGCCGAACGGGGTGTTGTCCGGCCCGTCGATGACCTTGGCGCCTAGGGACACTGCCGTCTCGATGGAGGCGTCGGCGTCTTCCACGGCGAAGTAAACCTGCCAGTTGGACGGGACCTCGGCGGGAAGGTAGGCAGACGCGTCCATGATCCCGGCCTTGGCCGCCGGGCCCGCGCCCAGGGTGGTGTAGCGAAACTCCGGGGTGTCGCTCATGACGTCGGTGTCCCAGCCGAACACGTCCTGGTAGAACTTGACGGCGGCGGCGTAGTCCTTGGCGTGGAGCTCGTGCCACGCCGGGGCACCGGGCTCGGCCGCCAGTTCATAGCCCTTCATCTCCGCCGGCTGCCACACGCCGACCGACGCGCCCGTGGCGTCGGCGATCATCGCCATGCTGCCCTGTTCGGGGACGTCCATGGGCGGCATGTAGACCTGGCCGCCGTGTTCCGTTGCCGCCTTGACGGTGGCGGCGGCGTCCTCCGAGCGCAGGTACGTGGACCACATGTCCGGCCACGCGGCCTGATCCTCCTGCTTCTGCATCAGGCCGGCGACGGACTTGCCGTCCTTCCAGGCCGTGATGTAGCCGCCGTATTTTGCTTCGTCGCCGGTCTGGTACGTCCAACCGAACAGCGCACCGTAGAACGACTTGGCCTTCTCGGCATCGGATGTCATGAGGTCGATCCAACATGGTGCGCCGTTGGAGTGCTCGGGTGTGGGCATGGAGGCTCCTGCTCTCTGTGGCGGCCGTTGACGTGCGGCCGCCGGACTCTGGTTTGTGTGGAGATGGGGTGGTGGAGACACAGAGAGACTATGACGGGGCACGGACAGTTTCAACAGGTGGGTCGAGCGAGGGGTTGGGGAAGCGGCCAACGCCGGCGTGTCGTTGACGCTGTACCCAACCATGGCCACCTTGATGCCCGACGCTGCAGTGTCTAGCAATTTGGCCAGATTGTGAGAGGATACGACCACGCCGCATGCCAATGGCGGGGTGTCGCATTAATGTTGCTCGAATGCGAGAGGTGACCATTGAACACTTCGCTAACAGTCCTGCAGTCTTTCCCAGCGCCGCGATCCACGACCAATCCCTATTTGGTGCAACTGGCCGGCGGCCTGCAAGAACTGCCCGATATCAGCGTCATTAACTTCAGCTGGCGCGCTGCTCTCTTTGCCAAGTACGACGTCTTCCACATCCACTGGCCTGAAATCTTGGTCAGCGGTCATAGTCCGCTGAAAAAACTCGGGCGACAGGTGCTCACGCTGGCTCTCCTCGGGAGGCTCGCTCTGGCTAGGACGCCCATAGTGCGAACTGTCCACAACGTAGAGCTGCCCGAGGGCATCTCCGTCCGGGAGGTGTTTCTCCTCCGCCTTATTGACCGCAAAACCACGTTTTACGTTCGGCTGAACTCGAGGACGCAGCTGCCGACGGACCGGCCCAGCGCCACGATTCCACATGGCCACTATCGTGAATGGTTCGCCGACTTTCCGAAGGCGCAGCAGATACCGGGTCGCATAAGCTACGTCGGCCTGATCCGGCGCTATAAGGGCGTTGAGGACCTGATCACGTCGTTTAGGGCAACGGCGGACACCCACCCCGAGCTATCACTTCGGTTGGGGGGTAAACCCTCCACCGGGGAGCTGGGGCAAGCCATGACGGCCTTGTCGCAAGACGACCCAAGGATAAGCCTCAATTTGCAGTATGTCTCCGACGCGGAGCTCGTTGACACCATCTCGAGCTCGGAACTCGTGGTCCTCCCGTACCGATTTATGCACAATTCCGGCGGAACCCTGGCCGCCCTGTCTTTGGATCGACCTGTGCTGGTTCCGGCCAATGACGTCAACCAAGCGTTGGCCGTCGAAGTCGGACCGGGATGGGTGTTTCAGTACACCGGGGCGCTAACGCCCGAAATAATCCTTCAAACGTTGTCGTCAATTGCAGCGGAGGGTCGCCGCAGGCGCCCGGACCTCTCTTCGCGGGACTGGGAAGCGGGCTCGGTGGCCCACAGGGAGGTCTATGAACGGTCGCTTGCCAATGGTGTTGGCCGCTCACCGCAGCCGCAGAATGCGGGCCACCCGTGAAACAACAGACGCTGCTCGTCGCAGTGCTGACGTATCGACGCCCCGCAACACTTGAACGGGGCCTCGCAACCATGCTCCGGCATGTTGAGAAACTCGCTCGGGACACGGACCGGGCGATTTCGCCCAGTATCGTCGTCGTCGACAACGATCCGGCTGAAAGCGCGAGAAGCACAGTCATCGGCTTTCATTCCGACCTGATCCGGTACGTTCCCGAGCCGGTACCCGGCATATCGGCTGGTCGAAATCGAGCATTGGACGAAGCCGCCAACCATGATTTGCTCGTCTTCATCGACGACGACGAGGAGCCGCAGGAACTCTGGCTGGAGCCGCTGCTGGACACGTGGCGGCAGACCCGTCCAGCCGCAGTCATGGGAAGAGTGGTTTCGCAGTTTGATGCTGAACTTGATCCCTGGATTGCCGCTGGTTCTTTCTTCCGCCGCCGGAGGCTGCCGACCGGGACGGTGGTGCCGGTGGCGGCGGCGGGCAATCTCTTGCTAGACATGCGCCAAGTCCGGAAAGCCGGTGTACGTTTCAACAATAATTTCGGTCTCTCAGGAGGCGAGGACACTCTTTTCAGTCGGTTGCTTGTGCGGGCGGGCGGAACGATTCTCTGGTGCGACGAATCGGTGGCGACGGACTTCGTTCCCGCTGATCGCACGACCCGGAACTGGGTTCTCCGAAGAGCATGGAGCCACGGAAATTCGGCCGCATTGGTCGACATCCACTCGGCGGAAAGAGCCATGCAAAGGGGGGTGGCGCGCCTGATGTCGGTTTTCCGCGGCATACTGCGAATGTGCGGCGGGTCCTTGCGGTTCGGCTTCGGGACGCTCATGGCATCCCACCGCCATCAGGCGCGAGGATTGCGGACAGCCTACCGCGGTGCAGGGATGCTCGCCGGGGCGATTGGAGTCGCCTATCTTGAGTACTCGCGCGAAAGACGCTCGCAGACGTGGTTCAGGCGGCCAGCCGTCCGCCGGCCGGGGAATAGCGGATGAAGCACCTGGCGCGGGTTGTAGTTCGCGCAGCCAAGCCCATCATCCGCGCACATTCAGGTTTTGTCGGCTCGGTCGTGGCCGTCGACACGGCGGTCCGGAATATTGTCCTGACCTATGACGACGGCCCAGAGCCAGGCGGGACAGACAGCATCCTGAAGGTGCTTGATGAACGGCAGTTGAGCGCCACGTTCTTCGTGCTGCTCAGCCGAGCACGCCGGCATCCGGGCTTGCTGGGCGAAGTCGCAGCTGCGGGCCATGAGATAGCCCTCCACGGACTTGACCATCGGCGGCTCACTGGCTTTTCTTTTCGTGAAGTTGCTCAAAGGACCAGGGATGGCCGCGCCGAGCTCGAAGATTTGATCGGCAGCCGGGTCGAGTGGGTCCGTCCGCCATACGGCCGGCAGACATTGGCTAGTTGGCGCGCGGTCCAGTCCGCCGGGCTTATGCCCGTCATGTGGGGTGCCACGAGTTGGGATTCCAGGGAGATGCCCCAATCCGACCGTATCCGCAAGGCAATGACCGGTGCGGTCCCCGGGGCTATCCTCCTTTCGCACGACGGTCACGCTGGCCCGGCAGACGGGGTCGACGACGGACCCTCACCATCGCTGGACAGGGGAGAGCTAACCGCCGGGATCGTCGATGCGTGCGAAGATCGCGGACTGGGTGCCTGGTCGCTGCGGGATTCCCTGCAACACGGAACTCCTGTGCGCGCTGCATGGTTCAAGAAGTAATGCTGTGGCCAACAATCCGGCCAAAGATGCTGACTGAATAGACGAGTATAGGCCGGCCCGAACGATCTTTCGATGGTTCCGCGCTTACCTTCAGCCAGGGGTGCACAGGACCCATAGGGGCTAAAGTGGCCTGGCCGGAGCGAGACGCTACAACCGACGTCGCAGCACCGCCACCACTAGGAGTTCAATGAGTCTGCGTTACGCACTGCTGGCCATCCTCGAGGCCGACGCGATGTCTGGTTACGACCTGTACAAGCACTTTGAGGCCTCGGTCGGCCATGTCTGGTACGCGCCTGACTCCCAGATTTATCCCGAACTGCGCAAGATGGAACGTGAATGGCTCCTTGAGGGGGAGGAGATGCCGGGCGGTCGCTCCGGAACCAAACGCCGTTACCACATCACGGCGTCAGGGAAAGAGGCCTTTGCGGCCTGGATGAACACACCCAACACCTATCAGCCTGAGCGCGACCAGGTCCGCCTGCGTGCGACTTACATGGAAACCGCGGAGCCCTCGGCAGCTCGGGCACAGCTTCGGGCGCATATAGAGCACCACAGTGACCAGATCCAAGGATGGGAGAAAATCCTTTACCAGATCGACTCCGGCGCCTTCCCCATACTTAACCGTCGGCTCGAGAAAATGGCACCGGAGGACCGAGAAGGTACCCGGGCTTTCAAACGCTATGCCTACGAGGGGCTGATTCTCGATTCTGAAGCCGAAATTTCCTGGACGCACCGGGGATTGCGGCTGCTCGACAGGCTTTACGGAGCGGAAGCAGGCGCCTGAGGCTAGGGGCACAGCAACCACTCACCAGCTGCGGAACCGTGCCGCGCTAACCAGGGGCAACAACCTCCATCGCGGCCTGGACGCAGGACAAGAAGGATTCAGCTGGGCTGAATCCGTTTCCTTTGCCGAGGAGAAACCGGAACGGCCGGCCTACCAGCCGGCCGTTCTTGTCCCGTCACCATTGTCGCAAGGCATGGACACCGGTCAGCCCGGAACGTTCCGGGGATCATTGCCGTAGCTGTTCTTGGCACCAATAGCCAGTCAGAGCCGGCGCGGGAATGCCGAGCGTCGGCCGTACAGGGTGAGCAGCAGGGCGGTGATGCCGAGGGCGATCATGACGACCGGGAGCACCAGCCCGTCGAATGGCGTCAGGAGAATCGCGCCGAGAATGCCCGCGCCGAAGATAGCCAGGTTGAAGGCGACCGGGAGGAATGCATTGGCGACGTCGGCGTTGTCGCCTCCGGCGGTGGTGAGTGGTCCCTGGACCTGGGCTGATGCGCCGCCGAAGGTGAGGCCCCAGAGCGCGGCGGCGATCAGGATGGCCATTGCCGATGCATGTCCGGTCAGCAGAATGAGTCCGGAAGCGACGAACACGGTGACGCTGAGGTGAAGGAGGGGCCTCGGGTGGCGGTCCAGCAGCGCACCGGTGACGGCGACCCCGACGACGGACGCGATGCCGTAGACCAGCAGGACCAGGCTGGCGGAGAGGCCGGTGCCGGTGGCCCGGAGGTAGGGGGCGATGTAGGTGTAGATGGTGCTATGGGCGAGCATCCAGGCGACGATGACGGCCAGGATGACGGCGACGCCGGGGATCTTGAACACCCGGCCCAGGGGGAGCCGTGACGCCCGCGGTTGGCCGGCGGCGTCGGGGACGCATCCCAGGACCAGCGCAGCCACGATGATCCCGAGGACGGACAGGGCACCGAAGGACCAGCGCCAATCGAAAGCTGTTCCGATCCAGGCGCCGAGTGGGGTGCCGAACGCGAATCCGAGGGGCGCCCCGGTGGACACGATGGCCAAGGACAACCCTGCGTGCCGGGGCGGGCTGATGCGGCGCCCGTAAGCGGCGAGCATTCCCCAGATGATTCCCGAGAACGCGCCCGCAAAGAATCGTGACACGAGTGACAACGTCACATCAGGTGAGACTGCGGTGACCGTGGTGGCAAGCACGAGACCGGCGATACCGCCGAGCAGCAGCGGCTTTCGTCGCATGCCACGCGTCAGCATGATCGCGGGGATGGTGACGATGACCGTTCCGAGGGCGTACGCGCTGACCAACAGACCCACCGTACCTTCGCCGGTGTGGAGGCCGGCGGCAATGACAGGAAGCAGGCCGGCGGGCATCGTCTCGGTGGCGACGAGGATAAATCCCATGGCGGCCAGGACCACCAGTGCGGTCAGGGGCAGTCTTTGCTGTGCGTTGTCTTCTTGTGCATTGTCTTCTTGTTCTCTGTTTTCTTGTGCGCTGCCCTCTGGTGTGGCGTCGACCAAGGCACTGGCTTCCTGTGCCGGTGTTCGGGTGGGGGCGGTCGTCATGCGGGTCCTTTCGTGGGTGGCGGTAATGCCTCAGCGTTGGGGTTGGTCAAGCGTGGCTGCGTAGCCACCGGAAGCGGCGCCTCGCCCGACGTCGTCGACCGTTCCGCAGGCCGCGAAGCACAGCTCAACCCTCTGGCCAGTCAAGCCCGATTTCCGCGGGCGGGGGAGTCCCCGGTGAGACGTGTACCGGGAGGGAACCCCTTGTTTGGCCGCAGCGATTTACCCTTGATGCATGGATAACCGGGGTGAAGTGCGTGAGTTCCTGATGTCGCGCCGTGCACGACTGACGCCGGAACAAGCGGGCCTTGCGGCAGGCTCGAACCGACGGGTGGCCGGATTGAGGCGCAGCGAAGTTGCGGTCCTCGCCGACGTCAGCGTGGAGTATTACGCCAAGCTGGAGCGCGGTTCGATCGCCGGTGCGTCCTCGTCCGTGCTCGAATCCATCTCCCGTGCCCTCCGGCTTGACGACACCGAGCGTGCCCACTTGTTCGATCTGGCCCGCGCCGCAGACGGCATCCCGACCTCTGGACGGTCGCGCAGGCGCGCGACCGTCCAGGCAGGGGCGCGTCTGAGCCTGCAGTGGGCGCTGGAAGCGATCACCGAGGGCGTCGCATTCGTTCGCGACCCGTACCAGAACCTGCTCGCGACGAACGCGTTGGGCCGGGCGTTCTACTCTCCGGTGATCGGGGACGGCGGCCGCACCCCTAACTTGGCGCGGTTCCAGTTCCTCGACCCCGCCTCGCGCGACTTCTACCCCGACTGGGACTTGTTCGGCGAAATGTGCGTCGGCATCATGCGCGCTGAAGCCGGCCGCGACCCCCACGACCGCACCATGCAGGACCTGGTCGGCGAACTGTCGACCCGCAGCGAGACGTTTCGGACACTGTGGGGCGCCCATAATGTGCGGACTCACGGGTCCGGCACGAAACGCTTTCACCACCCCGTGGCCGGCGAACTCACGCTGGCCTACGAGGAACTGGCGATCACCGCGGAACCGGGCCTGGTCCTCTTGGTCTACACCGCCGAGCCGGGCTCGCCCTCAGCGGAACGGCTGCACCTCCTCGCCAGCTGGAGTGCAAGCGACGACGCCACGATCGAACGGCGCCGGGCAACCAGCTGAAGGAGGGAAAGTTCCGTGCCGCCAGAGAGCGTGTTACCCGGCGCCGGAGTTGCCTTAGACGTAGTTCAGGCTGATGAGCAGCGCCTTGAGCTGGGCGTATTGGTCTGTTGCCATCCAGGCCTTAGCGGCGGTCCGGGTCGGGAACGCGGGGTCGTTGAAAAGAACACTCGTGGTGAGCCCGCCGTTCCCCGTGGCGAGGAGCCCGCAGCTGGAGGTGACGCCTTTGCCCTGCTCCAGGTATCGAGGGTCGCGGAGACCCATTCCGTAAAAATCGCGGGTCGAAGAGGATTCCACGGCGAACCCAAAAACGGGTTTAGTGCCGTCCGGTGCGGTCATTCCCGGAGCCTGCCCCTTATCGAACACTTCGCGGGAGGTGGGCGCAGCTGCGCAACCAGTGGTAAAGCCATTTTGTAGTGAGAGCAGATCGTTGCCGGCGCCATCGGAAACGATCGCTTCAACGCCGGGGACGGTTCGGGCAGGCGGGAGGACCGTGCGCACGGTCCAGGTCGACGGATACGTGAAGGAAATGTGGCCATCCGGGAAAGTGAACGTCTTCCGCGCAGGTGCTGCAGGCTTCGCTGACGGGGCAGGCGCCGCCACCGGGGGTGCCGCGCTGGCGGTCGGCGCCACCGGTGCTGGAGTGGCGGTTGGTATGGCCGTCACGGTCGGCGCGGCCCCAGCCGTGGACCCTGTGGTCGAGCGCGGAGCGGCAGCGGCAGGATCAGTTCCTGGCCGTGATGCACATCCGGCAAGGACGAGGCTGAGCGCAATGCCCGCCATTGTGACATGCGCGTAAAACCCGGTGCGGTTGAGACCCACTTAATTGTTCCCCCAATATTTGCGACGGCGGGGTGATTATCCCGCTCGAGACCTCAGTATCAGGTATGCGGCCGGAAGTTATTGTCAGGTCTGAAAGACGGTGCTGAACCGTTACCTTGGGCTGCCAGTTGGCCGCCAACACGGCCAACACTGACAGCTGATGATTCTTGGGCCGGTCGGGAGTTTCACTCCGGGGCGGAGACGAGTAAGGCCGGCCGGAACGATCTTTCGATCGCCCCGGGCCGGCCTCTGAACCGCGCAAGATCTGCGCTCCCGCGGAAGGTAAGAGATTCGAACTCTTGGTACGGGGTCACCGCACACTGGTTTTCAAGACCAGCTCCATCGGCCGCTCGGACAACCTTCCCTAACGAGTAGTCTTTCATAGGCAGTCGGCTGCCACAAAAACCAAAAACACGCAGCGCTTGCGGGCGCGGGCAACTCCCCGCCCTATTCTGGGGAGAGATGTTGAACGGACCTGGTGATCGTGCTGCAAGTGCGCGGGGCCAGTTAGGAATCGGGAGTGCTCCATGAAGGCTGTCTATATCTCAGAGCCCGGCGGACCCGAGGTCCTGGAAGTCCGTGAGGTCGAAGCCCCCGTGGCGGGCCCCGGCGAGGTGCTGATCGACGTCGTGGCCGCGGGCCTGAACCGTGCCGACGTTCAGCAGCGCAAGGGGTTCTACCCGCCGCCCCCGGGTGCCTCCGAGATCCCGGGGCTGGAGGTTTCCGGCAGGATTGCAGGCTTCGGCCCGGGCGTCACCAAGGCGTTCTCCGTGGGGGACAAGGTGGTGGCGCTGCTCGCCGGCGGCGGCTACGCCCAGAAGGTGGCCGTTCCCGCCGGGCAGGTTCTGAGGATTCCCGACGGCGTGGATCTGGTCACGGCCGCATCCCTGCCGGAGGTCGCCGCGACGGTCTACTCCAACCTGATCATGACGGCGCAGCTGCAGCCGGGCGAGACGGTCCTGATCCACGGTGCCACGGGCGGGATTGGCACCATGGCCATCCAGCTCGCGAAGGCCATCGGCGCCCGGGTGGCCACGACGGCCGGCAACGCGGAAAAAGTCGGCACAGCCAAGGCCTTCCTCGGTGCGGACATCGCCATCAACTACGCGGAGGAGGACTTCCCGGTGAGCCTGCGCGCGCAGAACGGCGGCAAGGGCGCGGACGTGATCCTCGACGTCGTCGGGGCCAAGTACCTCGCGCAAAACATCGATGCGCTCGCTGACTACGGACGCCTTGTGGTGATCGGGCTCCAGGGCGGAGCCAAAGCGGAACTGGACCTTGGGCAGCTGCTGCGGAAGCGGGCCGCCATCATCGCCACCGCGCTGCGTCCCCGCCCGGTCGAGGAAAAGACCGTGATCATGAACGCCGTCCGCGACGCCGTGTGGCCGATGCTGACCGATGGCAGGATCCGGCCCCTTGTGGCCAAGAGCTTCCCGCTGGACCAGGTCGCCGCCGCACACACCTACTTCGACTCCGGCGACCACGTGGGCAAGGTCCTGCTGGTCATGTAGCGGGGTGCCGGATCCGGCCTGAAACCGCAGGTCCGGGCCGACTTATTCCGTACGGGGCATGCGCTGTTTTGCGGCAAGGACACCAAAGACGATAGCGTGGTTCCATACGCGGTATACACGCGTCTTGGGGCGCGTGTATGCTGTGTGATTTCGTGACTTAGCGATTCCGGGGGGCGCCATGTCTATCCGTCACAGTCTCCTCGCCCTCTTGCAGGACCGCCCGCGCTACGGGTACCAGCTCAGGACCGAATTCGAGGACCGCACCGGGTCCTCCTGGCCGCTGAACATCGGACAGGTCTACACCACCCTGGACCGGCTGGAACGCGACGGGCTGGTCCGCAAAGACGGCGGCGACGGCGACGGGCACGTCATCTACAGCATCACCACGGCCGGCCGGACCGAAGTCGGCTCCTGGTTCACGGCCCCGGTATCCCGCGCGAATCCGCCCCGGAATGAACTGGCCATCAAGCTCGCCCTCGGCCTCACAATTCCCGGGACAGACGTCGGCGCCATCATCCAGGCCCAGCGGACGGTCTCCATCCGCGCGCTGCAGGACTACACCAAGTCCCGCCGCGACACGGCCGCGCTTCAGCGCCCGGCCGACACCGCCAGGCTCCTGGTGCTGGATTCCCTCATCTTCCAGACCGAAGCCGAGGTGCGCTGGCTGGACCTCTGCGAGGCCCGCCTCGTGCAGCTCAGCAACCTCCGGGCGTAGCCGGGCCGACCGCTCGTCGCGCAATCCACACCGCCGGGCGCAGGGACCCGACCGGGACCCGCCCGCATTGGTAGGGTGCCGGAGGGCAGTTCTGTACCGGTGGACTGCCCAGCTGGGTTTCTCAAGGAGGAGACATGGGCACAATGCCAGATGGCACACAACGCGAAAGCACAAACAACCTCACGCAGGGCAGCGCGCGTGGCACCGCGCAACTCGACGACGGGGTCGTTCCGGACCCGTCCCTCCCGCCGACGTCGGTGGATGAGTCGGTCCGCGACGCCGCGGACCGCGCCTGGACGCCCGCCAAGATCGCGCTGTGGGCGGCCATTGCGCTGCTGGGCGGGATCGCCTGGTTCATGCTCGCCATCATCCGCGGCGAGACCGTCAATGCCATCTGGTTTGTGTTCGCCTCCGTCTGCACCTACCTGATCGGCTACCGCTTCTACTCCAAGGTCATTGAGCGTTACCTGACCAAGCCCAACGACCGCCGTGCCACCCCGGCCGAATACAAGGCCGACGGCAAGGACTACGTCCGGACGGACCGCAACGTCCTCTTCGGCCACCACTTCGCCGCCATCGCCGGCGCCGGCCCCCTGGTGGGCCCGGTCATCGCGGCCCAGATGGGCTACCTGCCCGGCACGATCTGGATCATCATCGGCGTCGTCCTTGCCGGCGCCGTCCAGGACTACCTCGTCCTGTTCTTCTCCATGCGCCGCGGGGGCCGGTCCCTGGGCCAGATGGCCCGCGAGGAACTCGGCGTCGTCGGCGGCACGGCCGCCCTCATCGCAACCCTGCTCATCATGGTGATCATCGTCGCCATCCTCGCCCTGGTGGTTGTCAACGCCCTCGGCGAGAGCCCCTGGGGCGTCTTCTCGGTGGGCATGACCATCCCGATCGCCCTCTTCATGGGCGTGTACCTGCGCTTCATCCGGCCGGGCAAGGTCATGGAGGTGTCCCTGATCGGTTTCGTGCTGCTCATGGCCGCCATCATCGGCGGCGGCGCGGTGGCGGGCACCGAATGGGGTGCCGCGTTCTTCCACCTGGACAAGGTCACCATCGCCTGGGGCCTCATCATCTACGGCTTCATCGCAGCCATCCTGCCCGTCTGGCTCCTCCTGGCCCCCCGCGACTACCTCTCCACGTTCATGAAGATCGGCGTGATTGTGATGCTGGCGCTGGCCATCATCGTGGTCCGCCCCGAAATCACCGTGCCGGCCTTCAGCGAGTTCGCCGGCCGGGACAACGGTCCCGTGTTTTCCGGCGCCCTGTTCCCGTTCCTTTTCGTCACGATCGCTTGCGGCGCGCTGTCCGGGTTCCACGCGCTGATCGCCTCCGGCACCACACCGAAGCTGATCGAGAAGGAGCGCCAGACGCGCCTGATCGGCTATGGCGGCATGCTCATGGAATCCTTCGTGGCCATCATGGCCCTCGTGGCCGCAATCTCCATTGACCGCGGCATCTACTTCGCCATGAACGCCCCCGTGGCGCTGACCGGCGGGACCGTCGAGACCGCGGCCGCGTGGGTCAACAGCCTGGGCCTGTCCGGCGTCAACATCACGGCCGGTGATCTCGCGCAGACGGCCAAGGACGTGGGGGAGCAAAGCATCGTGTCGCGTTCGGGCGGCGCGCCCACCCTCGCCGTAGGCCTTGCCCACATCATGCAGCAGTTCATCGGCGGCACGGCGATGATGGCCTTCTGGTACCACTTCGCCATCATGTTTGAGGCCCTCTTCATCCTCACGGCCGTCGACGCCGGCACCCGCGTTGCCCGGTTCATGCTCCAGGACTCGATCGGCAACTTCGTCCCGAAGTTCAAGGAACACTCCTGGCGCCCGGGTGCCTGGCTCTGCACGGCCATCATGGTGGCCGCATGGGGCGCGGTCCTGATCATGGGCGTCACCGACCCGCTGGGCGGCATCAACACCCTGTTCCCGCTGTTCGGCATCGCCAACCAGCTGCTGGCGGCCATCGCCCTCTCGGTCTGCCTGGCCATTGCCGCCAAGCGCACCGCCCCGAAGTACCTGTGGATCGTGGCGGCGCCGCTGGCGTTCGCCGCCGTCGTGACCATCACGGCGAGCTTCTACAAGATCTTCTCGCCCGTTCCGGCGGTGGGCTACTTCGCCAACAACGCAGCCTTCGCCAAGGCTCTTGCGGACGGCAAGACGTCCTTCGGAACCGCCAAGACCCAGGCCGCCATGGAGGCCGTGGTCCGCAACACCATGATCCAGGGATGGCTGTCGATCATCTTCGTGGTGCTGAGCATCGTCGTCATCGTCACGGCTGGGATGGCGACCATCAAGGCCCTGCGGAACACGGCCGCGGGGCTCCCCAACGCCGAGAACGAAGACCCCGCCCGGGCCTCCCGTGTCTTCGCCCCGGCAGGGTTTGTCCCCACAGCGGCGGAGCGTGACCTCGTGGCTGAGTGGAACCAGCTCCCGGCCGGCGACCGGCTCGAAAAGTCCGGGCACCACTGATGCGGGGCCGGGTGTGAACGCGGTCCTCGCGGGGTTCCGCGGGTTTGCCGGGTACCTCGGCGGTGTGCTGGGCGCCGATGCCTACAAGAAGTACCTGGAGCACCATGAGGCCGCCGGGCACACCAGCCCGCCCCTCACCGAGCGGGACTTCTGGCGTGACCGGACCGACCGGCAGGACACCAACCCGCAAGGGCGGTGCTGCTGAGCCGGTGTTGTTGAGCTGGTGCTGCTGAACGGTGCTGCTGAGCGGCTGATGCTGGGCAGCTGGCCCGGCCGGGGGAGGGCGGCGTGGGGCACAACGGTGTCCGACGCCGCCCCTCCGCTCCCGGCGGACGCCGGGTCCGGGCCGCCCGGCGCGTGAGAGTATGAAGCCATGAGCGATCAGCACGACACTCAGCCCAGCGCCCAAACTGCCGACGACGAGCCCGTCGAAGGCACACCCGTGGATGACGCCCTGCCCGGGACGCCCCTGGCGCCACCGGCTGCAGTGCCGCCCGGCCGCGCCGGTGGAGCCGGTGCCGGGCCCAGGCCGCCCCGGGGCAGCGAACTTCAGGACCTCGTGGACCAGCCCGCGAAGGTCATGCGGATCGGCACGATGGTCAAGCAGTTGCTGGACGAAGTGAAGTCCGCGCCCCTGGACGACGCGGCCCGCGTACGGCTGGCCGAAATCCACGACCGGTCCATCAAGGAACTCGAGGACGGACTGGCCCCGGAGCTCGTTGAGGAGCTCGAACGGATCAACCTCCCCTTTCCGGAGAACGCCACCCCCTCCGACGCGGAACTGAGGATAGCCCAGGCCCAGCTGGTCGGCTGGCTTGAGGGGCTCTTCCACGGCATCCAGACGGCCATCGCGGCGCAGCACGCCGCCAGGGAGCACACCTACGCCCAAATGCAGCTGCGCCAGCTGCCGCCCGGAACCGTGATCGCGCCGGGCGTCATCATCGGGGAAAACGGCGAACCGGTCCGCGCCTCCGCGCCGCGTCACGGCGCGGAGGCCCCCGAGCCGCCCGAACCCGCGGACCCTGACCATGGCCCGGGCCAGTACCTTTAGCGCGACCTTGGGCTTCTTCAGCGCAGCACGGCAAGGCCGCAGGGACGACGCAGAACTTGGCAAGGGGCTCTGGCGGCGCGCCCACGACCGGTTCAACCGCGGACTTGACCGCTACCACCAGGTCCTTGAGGGGGTCGAAGACGAGGCCCTGTACGGCGAGCTCGTCGAGATCGCCAATCAGCTCTCCGCGCTCGCGCCCCGGGTCCGGCAGGTCTGCGTGGAGGCCCAGCGGCGCTTTCCCAGCAATGGATTGGATATCCCGGGGCCGCTAGCAGGGGTCCACCGCGCCCTGTCGACGGCTGGCAACTCCCTGGCCATGACGGCTGAGGCGGCCGCGATGCTCCGGCTCGCAGTGGGGCCGGTCCCGGCGGGTGCCGCGTCGGTGCGGCGGCGCGCCGATTCCGTGCTGGAACAGGTCCACGACGCCGAGCGGCGGCTTGCGGAAGCCGACGGCGGCGGGCCGACGCCAGCCTGAGCCGCTACGCGAATTAGTCTCTTGCACAGGCCCGCCCCGGCATGGCTGGGGTTCCCGATATTTCCCGAAATTCCCGGGTATTCCCGGTTACGCGCCTAGCTTAGCGGCGCCCTGTAGCTGGCCGGAGGGCGCCGAAGTTGGCAGGATACTTATATGACTTTTTCACCGGAACTGACTTTCAATGACGGCAACACCATCCCCCAGCTTGGCTACGGCGTGTGGCAGGTTGAAGATGACGTGGCCGAAAAGGTGGTTGTCCAGGCGTTCGAGGCCGGCTTCCGCCACATCGACACGGCAAAGATCTACGGCAACGAAGCAGGCGTTGGCCGCGCCATCGAGCGTTCCGGCCTCAAGCCCGAGGAAATTTTCATCACCACCAAGCTGTGGAACGCGGACCAGGGCTACGAGTCCACCCTGAAGGCGTTCGAGGAATCCATGGAGCGGCTCGGCCTCGAGACCCTGGACCTGTACCTGATCCACTGGATGCAGCCCAAGCAGGACAAATACGTTGACACCTGGAAGGCGCTCATCGAGCTCCAGAAGCAGGGCCGGGTCAAGACCATTGGCGTCTCCAACTTCACCAAGGAGGGCCTGCAGCGCCTGATCGATGAGACCGGCGTGGTTCCGGCCATCAACCAGGTCGAACTGCACCCGTTCTTCAGCCAGGCCGACCTGCGCGAGTTCAACGCGTCCAAGGGCATCCTCACCCAGGCATGGTCGCCGCTGGGCCAGGGCGGCGAGCTCCTCGAGAGCCCCGTCATTGCCCAGATCGCCGCCAAGCACGGCGCCACCCCGGCCCAGGTTGTCATCGCCTGGCACCTGGCCATCGGCAACGTGGTCATCCCGAAGTCGGTGACCGAGTCCCGGATCCGCGAGAACTACGCGGCCTTGGACGTCAGCCTCGACGAGACCGACATCCAGGCCATCAACGGGCTGGACCGTTCCGCCGAAGATGCCGGCAGGATCGGTCCGGATCCGGCCGTCTCCGACTTCGCCTAAGCACCTCCCAAGACGCCGGCAGCCAGCCGGCGTTCGCACAGGGCCTTCACCCCGCACGGGGTGGAGGCCCTTCGGGCGTCCGGCACCTTCCCGCCGTCCGCGACCTTCCCGCCGTCCGCGACCGTGACCGGCCAATCCCACGCGCTCGGAGATAGACGGCCCGGACACAGGCGCCGGTCCCGAAAGCCCCCGGAGTCAGGCGGCGGCCCGGCGCTCTTTCGCCGGAATTGCATCGACCACGGCCCAGCCGTCTTCGCCCGCAACGCAGCGGCTGGCGAAGCGGTCTGCGGCGGCAGCGTCATCGAAGCTCTCGGTGCGGATCCGGCCGCAGTCGGTGTCCAGGTAGGTGACCGCGAAATACAGTGCGCCGTCCTGTGCGTTGTTGAAATCCGCCTCAAAATCTGACTCGATATCATGGCGGAAACTCTGCTGGAAATTCTGGTTGTTCTCCATGATTCCAGTGTGCGACTGACCTCCGACACTAAGACTTCACTCCTCCGGCGTGTTGCCGAGCCGCAGCACCCGTTCCCGCGCCAGGACTTCCTTGCGGCGCTGCCGGTCGGCGGCCCGTGCCGTCTGCTGCGCCAAAGCCGCCGCCAGCTCGTGATTCTTCCGGGCCGTTTTGAGCCCGGCTTCTGCCGCGTCCAGACGCCGCCTGAGCTCGCGCACCTCGTCGGCCAGCAGGGTGGTTTCCGCCGCCGCCTCCGCCAGCTCCGCGGCCGCGCGGCCTGCCTCCTCGTCGGCTTCCGCGGCGGCCACTTCGGCCGCCTCCAGGGCGGCCCGCGCCCGTTCCACCGCCGACGGCGTGGGCGTCATCCGTGCCGTGCCGACGGCCCGGAGGCGGGGTTGTTCCGTTGTCGGCTTTCCGCCGGCAGTTGTGCCACGCTGTGCGGTCCGGTCCGCCGGTTCTGTCCCGCCGGCGCCGGGCGCTGGTTCTGTCCCGCGGACGCTGGCCGTTCCAGGCGCGGCTCCAGTGCCGGGCGCCGTCGCCGCATGGCTCCCCGGGACAGCCACTGCGCCGGCGAGATCGACGACGTCGACCCCGTCCGCCGAGAGCGCCCGGAGCAGGCAGCCGCTTTGCACGGCGGCGGCGGCCCCCGGATCGGCGGTGGCGGCCCGCAGGGTCTGCTCCACTTCCGTTGCGACGGCGGCGCTGATGGCCCGTCCGTGCCGGGCCGCCAAGGCCTGTGCCGCCTTCACCGTGCTGCCGAGGAGCTGGCGCCGCTGCTGGGCGAGGCGACGGAGGTCCGCTGCATCCAGGGCATCCTGTGCGGCCTGCATCGACGTCCCCAGCACAGCCAGCTCCCGCAGGATTTCGGGGCTGTGCGCCGCCAGCATGTTCACCGCCCACGCCGCCACCGACGGCTTGGGCAGGGCACGGACTGCGGCCGCCAGGGCACGCTGCTCGGCGGCGGTGACGCCCGCGGAACTGACGTCTTTGGCCGCCGCCGTTCTAGCAGCCACGAAATCCCCGTAGGGCAATGCATAGAGCGGTCCGGCAATGCCCGCTAGTTCCCGCGATCCCATGCAAGAATCATAGGAGTCTGGCCCCGCCGCGAGTTCGCTGCCCCATCATCAGCCCCGGTGCCGTCACGTTCTGGAGGAGATTTCACTTGATCGAAATTGGTGGGCTCCCGGCCCATGTCCTGCTCGTCCACGCCGTAGTGGTATTAGCGCCCATCGCAGGTCTTGCCGCCATCGTTTATGCCGTGGCACGGCGCTGGTGGGGCTACTTGGCCTGGCCCCTGGGCGTGTTGTCACTGGGGCTGGTGCCAGTAACACTCCTGACCGCGCAGGCAGGCGAGCAGTTGGAGAAAGTCCGTCCGGCGTCGGCGGTGGTCCACGAGCACGCCCAGGAAGGTGACGTACTCAAAGTGCTTTCCGTGATCTTCTTCGTCCTGGTCGCGGCAATGTTGATAGTCACCTACGAGCCCTTTGGCCGGCGCCTGGCGTTCCTTGGCGGCCTTCGGAGCAACCGGATTGTCCGGGGAGCCGTCCTGATTGCCGGCGCCCTCGCGGGGGGCTTCTTCATTTACCAGAGCATCATCACGGGACATTCCGGCGCGGCCTCGGTCTGGGCGCGCTAAGTCAGCCCATCCGCGGGCCCTTGGCCAGGTGATGCGTGCCGGGCCCGGTGCAGCGTGACGAGCAGCAGGACGAAGGCCGTTGCCTGCAGTGTGGCCACGGCAGCGATGAGCGCCGGCCGTGCGCCGTAAAGTGACCCGTACAGGGCGCCGCCGGCCAAGGCGCCGGCGCCCTCGAACGCCGCGAACACCCCGTACGCCGTGCCCTGCCGGGGTTGGGGCACCAGATCGGCAACCAACGCCTTGACCGTGGAGTCCTGGATGCCGGTGGCGGCGCCCCAGACCAGGACGCCCCCGAGCACGAGCCCGGCGCTCGGCGCCAGGGCCAGCACGGGCACCCCCATAATCATCACGGGCAGTGCCAGGAGCACGGCCGCCCCGGCGCGGTCGTAAAGGACACCACTGGCGAGGGCCCCGACGGCGCCGGCCCCCATGGCGCCGGCGTACAGCAGCGGAACCACCGAAACGGGGACAGCCACGTCGGCCGTCAGGTGATAGGAGATGACGCCGAAGGCGACCAGTCCGGCGCTCCAGAAGAACCCGGCCAACGCGAACAAGATGAAGACGCTGGAGAGCGCCGACGGCGGCCGCCCGGCGGGTTTCCCGCGGGGCGGCTCCGGCAGGTCGGAGGGGTCGGCCGCAGGCCTGTCCGCGCCGGGATCCCGGACGCGGCGGCGCAGCCAAACGAGAATCGCCAGCGCCGCCGCCGCCGGAATGATGAGCACCGCAAAGGCTGCCGGCAGTGAGCCGGTGGTAACCAGCACCGCCGAGACGAGCAGCGGGCCCAAGAGCGCCCCGGCCAGATCGAGGGACTTGTGGACGGCGAAGCCGCGGCCCCGGCCAACCGGCCCGGCGACGGTGGCGAGCAGCACGGTTTTCGCCGGGCTTCGGACGGCTTTGCCGACCCTGTCTCCGATGATGAGCACGGCCGCCAGGGCCATCCCGGCGGTCCCGGCGAGCGGCGTCAATGCCAGCAGCGGGACGCACACCGCCGTCAGCACATAGCCGGCCATCGTGAAAGTCCAGTACTTCCCGGTGCGGTCCGCCCAGGGGCCGAACACCAGCCGGAGTCCCTGGGACGCGGCTTCGGCGGCGCCGGTCACGAGGCCGACGAACAGCGCGGACGCACCGAGCTGGGCCAGCAGGGGACCGCCGAGCGGGCGGGCGCCGTCGGACACCATGTCCGCGGCGAGGCTGACCAGGCCGAAGCCGACAACCGGGCCCCACAGCCGGTGCCGCCAATTCCCGGTTTGGCCGGACCGCGACGGCGGGTATTGCTGGCCGGCTGGCATCCTGCGCCGGGGCCGTTCCATTTCCTAAGGCTGACGGACGGCCCGGAAAAAGACAATACGCAGGTCAGGGGCCTGTCGCGGGGTCGAGGCGCCGAAGGAAATATTGGCCAAAGAGGTTCTTTCTGGGCGGCAGCTTGGTACTTTTTGAGAGCCGATCCGTATTGTGCGGGCCGGGGGGACCCACAATGACGGACTGAAAGGCAACACACCCATGAGCTCGGACGGCACCCACCGGCACCCGCCGGAAGGGGCCCTCATCCTCGGTGCCGCCCCGCGCGCCAAGAGCCGCACCAACCAGGCCGCACCTGCACGCCATTCTCACGGAGGAACTGTGAAACCGTTTTCGAATCCCCCACTCCACGCCGGGGGAAGGCGCCCGAGCCTGACTGCCACACTTCTGGGCATCGCTGTGGCTGCCGGACTGGCCCTCACCGGCGTCGCCGCGGCCTCGCTTCCCCTGGCCTCTGCCGCCACAACGCCGCAGCCCACCGGCTGGCTGCACACCTCTGGCGCGAGGATCCTGGACTCGAACAACGCCCCGTATACGATCAAGGCCGCGTCCTGGTTCGGCATGGAAACCACCGACTGCATGCCGCACGGGCTCTGGGGAACCCTGACCATCGACGAGGCCCTGGCCAACATCAAATCGATGGGATTCAACACCGTCCGCCTGCCGTTCTCCAACGAGTGCCTGGCAGCGGCATCCATCAAGGGCAACCTGAACTACTGGGCCAACCGCGCCTACGCGCTGGAGGGCAAGACGCCCCTGGTCCTGATGGACACCGTGATCGCCCGCGCGAAGGCCAACGGCCTGCAGATCATCCTGGACCGGCACCGGCCGTCCTCGGCCGACCAGTCCCCGCTCTGGTACACCTCCGCCTACCCGGAGTCGAAGTGGATCGCTGACTGGAAGATGCTCGCCGCCCGCTATAAGAACGAACCCACCGTCATCGGCGCCGACCTTCACAATGAGCCTGCCGGGGCGGCGACGTGGGGCGGCGCCGCGGCCACCGACTGGCAGGCCGCGGCCACCCGCGGCGGCAACGCCGTCTTGGCCTCCAACCCCAACCTGCTGATCATCGTTGAGGGCATCGAGAACCAGGGCAACGGCACCTCCACCTGGTGGGGCGGCGGCCTGGCCGACGTCAAGAACAAGCCGGTCACCCTGGCCACGCCCAACCGCGTGGTCTATTCCCCGCATGACTACCCGGCGTCGCTGTTTGCGCAGAAGTGGTTCAGCGACCCTACCTACCCCAACAACCTGCCGGCCGTGTGGGATGCCAACTGGGGTTACATCCAGAAGCAGGGCATCGCCCCGGTTCTGCTCGGAGAGTTCGGGACCGCGCTGCAGACCACGTCGGACAAGCAGTGGATGGAGAAGATCGTCTCCTACCTCGGGACCAATTCCATGAGCTTCGCGTATTGGGCGTTCAACCCGAACAGCGGCATTACCGGAGGCCTTGTCCAGGCGGACTGGCGCACCCCGGAGGCCGCCAAACTGGCCGCGCTCGCGCCCATCCTGAACGGCACCCCGACGCCGACCGCAACCGCCACGCCGTCGCCGACCGCCACCGCCACGGCGACGCCGACCGCCACCGCGACGCCGACCGTATCGCCGACCGCCACGCCGACGCCCTCGCCGTCTCCCACCCCTACATCGGGCGCGCCGATCAGCGCAGTCTGGAAACTCGGCAGTTCATGGACCGGCGGCTACGTGGCCAATATTGAGGTCACCGGCCTCCGGGCGGCGGCCGGTTGGAGCGTGAGCTGGCCCGATCCGAACGTCACCCGGGTGGCCAACTCCTGGGGCATCAGCTGCACGGTACTCCCCAAGGTGTCGGTGACCTGCAGCGGCTCGGACTGGGCCTCCAAGGTCGCCGCCGGCCAGAAACTGTCCGTAGGCCTGCAGGTGGATTCGCTGAAGGCTCCCGTGAACCCGGTGCTCACCCTGAAATAGCCGGCCGTGCAAGGACGCCCTCACCGCGCAACGTGTTGACGAGAAGCAGATTGGAGCCGCGGCCACAGCTGCACGTGAGCGACTCCATGCTCCGGCCTGCGCGGGCGCGGAACGGGGTGCGGGTAATCTGGTCATTTTCGCCGCACTCATGATAGGCATGAACATCTCCCGCTCCGCCGCCACCAAGTCCCTGACCGTCCTTTCCGGCCTGCTTCTCGCAGGCTCCCTCGCCGGCTGTGATGCCGCAGCCCACGTTGGCGCCAAAGTCGCTGACGCCGTGCACAGCGCGGCCGCGTCCCAGGCTCCCGGCACCGGCACCGCGCACCCGGGCGAGGCCGCCGCGGCCGTAGCCCAGCTGGCGTCCATCCCGGTGAAGGGCAAGGCCCCAAAGACCGGGTACAGCCGCGGGCAGTTCGGTCCCGCCTGGTCCGATGTGGACCACAACGGCTGCGACACGCGCAACGACATGCTCCGCCGTGACCTCACCGACGTGACGACCAAGCCCGGGACCAGGGATTGCGTCATCGCCTCCGGCAAGCTTGCCGACAAATACACCGGCAAGACCATCACCTTCACCCGTGGTGAGAACTCGGCGGACGTCCAGATCGACCACATTATTCCCCTGTCGCTGGCCTGGCAGACCGGCGCCCAGCAGATCAGCGCCGGCCAGCGCCTCCAGCTCGCCAACGATCCGCTGAACCTGATGTCCGCCGACGGCCCCGCGAACCAGCAGAAGTCAGACTCCTCGGCCGATGCCTGGCTCCCGGCCAACAAGGCGTTCCGGTGCGAATACGTCGCCCGCCAGACGGCTGTGAAGGCCAAGTACAAACTGTGGATGACCCGTCCCGAGCACGACGCCATCGCCGGGATTCTCGCCACCTGCAAATAGCGGCACCGCATCCCTGAGGGTTACCTTCGTCTGCGCCGCCTAAACCGCGCCCAACCCGCGACCAAACCTCCGTCTCGTCGAGCAGCTTCCGTCCCTGAGGACGGTACACCAAGGTGTCGGCCCGTTCTGCTCCCTGACCTGCGGAAACATTCCGGGATGCCATAGTGCCCACGGGACGAAAACGCCGGTAGCATGACAGCCGGGGGCCCGCTGGGGTGCCCGGTAATGGGGGAACCATGGCACAACCGCGCCGGCTACTCGGCAGCAGCCCAAGCTCCGTCATCGCAGGCCGTCACCGCCTCGAGGTCCACAACGCGCAACGCCGCGGAGCCGAGCGTGCCCAGCCCCATGTCCTGCCCCCGCCGAGCCAGGCGCCACACTTCAGCGATTCCGCCGCGGCCGACGTCCCCTGACCCTCCCGGATCCACCCGCCACACCAGTGAAGGAGCATCACATGTCAGATCCGCATAATTCTCAGCAAGGCACCGGCCGGCAGATGTGGCCCAGCGAGCAGCCCCGGCAGAACCCGGGGTGGGCGCCGAACCCGAACGCCGCCGCGGCGTACCCGGCTCAGGGATCCGGGCCCGTGCCACTCTGGGCACCGCTCTACGGCGCTTCCCTGCCAGAGGCCGCGTCGCGGTTCTTCAAGAAGTACGGGACGTTCTCCGGCCGCGCCAGCCGGAGCGAATACTGGTGGTGGATGCTCGTCTCCGGACTCGTCTCGATCGTCTTGAACGTCATCATGCTTGCCGGTGGCGCGGCCGGCGCAAAACTGGGCCCCAACGGCGCCAGCGTCCCCGGCCCCGCCTATATGGTCGGCCTGATCCTGGCAGCCGTCTGGTTCCTGGCAGTCATTGTCCCGTCCCTGGCCCTGACGGTCCGTCGCCTCCACGACTCGAACTTCAGCGGCTGGATGTACCTCATCGTCCTCATCCCGTTTATCGGCGGCATCATTCTCCTCGTCTTCACGCTGCTGGAATCAAAACCCGAGGGCCAGCGCTTCGACGTCCCCGCATAAGCATCCGGGCGCACCCACTGACCCCGCACGAACTACAAGAAGGCCCTGCCGCCCTCGTGGGCTGCGGGGCCTTCTTCTGCCACAGGTGTGCCCTGGCCCTATGCGGTGCCGTACGGCCCCGTCCGCCGCAACCAATAAAAAACCCCGTATCCCCGTTGAGTCAACGGTGATACGGGGTTCTTCCCGAGCTTCCTGCCAGAATCGAACTGGCGACCTTCTCATTACGAGTGAGACGCTCTACCAACTGAGCTAAGGAAGCAACCACATGAATGCCCGGCGAACCGGGCGGATCATGCAAGAGACAACTGTAATAGAGTCCCGGCGTCCGGGTCAAAATGAGCGACCGAAGCCGCCATGCGGCCCCGTCACGGACCTAGCAGACGGTGTTGTCCGCCGGGGCCTTTCCGTCCACCAGGTAGTCATCGACCGCGTTGCCGATGCAGCTGTTGGAACGGCCGTACGCCGTGTGGCCCTCACCCTTCCAGGTCAGCAGCGAGGCGTTCCCAAGCTGCTTGCGCAGGGAACTGGCCCATTCCACGGGGGTAGCCGGGTCGCCGGTGGTTCCAACTACGACAATCGGGGCCGAGCCCTTGTACTCGATCGGGGCAGGGGTCCGGACGTTCTTGTACGGCCAGTCCTTGCAGTTGCTGCCGCCATAGGCGAAGTAGTAGCCCAGGGTGGGCGACAGCTGGCGCAGCTTCTGGTCCTCGGCCCGCATGGACGCGGTGTCGGACACCATCGGGTAGTCCAGGCAGTTGATGGCGTTGAAGGCGAAGGTGCTGTTTGACGTGTAGGTGCCGCTGGGATCGCGGTCGGCGCCGAAGTCGGCCAGTTGCAACATGCCCGTGCCGTCGCCGGCCAGGGCGGTGGCGAGCGCACGGGTGAGGATCGGCCAGTTGTCATCGTTGTAGAGCGGGATGATGAGGCCGCTGACAAACGTGGAGCCCGAGACCTTCCGTCCGTCCTTCGCCGGCAGCGGGTTCGCCTCGGCCGCGCTGATGGCGTTGTGGATCTGCTGGACGCCTTCCTCGGTGCTTCCCGTGAGGGGGCATCCGGACGTCTGCTGGCATTTGGCGACATAGGCGTGGAGGGCCTTGTCGAAGGCCACGGCCTGGTCGCGGGTCAGTTCCTCGTTGCTCAGCGACGGGTCCATGGCGCCGTCGAGGACCAACCGGCCCACATTGTCCGGAAACAGCGACGCATAGGTGGAGCCCAGCAGGGTCCCGTAGGAGTAGCCGAGGTAGTTCAGCTTTGAGTCGTTGGCCACGCCGCGCAGGATGTCGAGGTCCTTGGCGGCGCTGAAGGTGTCGATGTGGGCCAGCACCGGCCCGGTTTTCTCCACGCACTTGGCAGCGATGGCCTTATTGTCGGCCAGGGCCTCGTCCAGTCCGGCGTCGGTGTCCAGGGCGTAGGTCTTGGCGCGTGACGCGTCGCGTTCCTTGTCCGTGAGGCACGTGACCGGGGCGGAGCGCTTCACACCGCGGGGGTCGAAGCCCACGATGTCGTAGGCGGACCGGACTTTGTCCGAAATGTTGGTGTTGGCCGCATCCCTGACGAAGTCGTACCCCGAGCCGCCCGGGCCGCCCGGATTGACCATCAGGGTGCCCTTCTTGTCGCCTGTCGTGGCGAGCTTGATGGCGGCAAGCTCGATGCGTTCGCCGTCGGGCTTGCTGTAGTCCAGCGGAACCTTGATCTTGGCGCACTGGAAGTTGCCTTCACACGGTTTCCAGTCGACCTGCTGGGAGTAGTAGCTGCGCAGTTCGGCCGGCGCGGCCGCCACGATTGACGGGTCCGCCTGCCCCGCTGTCCCCGATGCCGGCGCACTGGACCCGTTGCCGCCCCCGCCGCCGAAAAGGGTGCACGAGGCCAGCGTGAGGGCCAGGGCCACGGCGCCGACGGCCCGCATGCCGATCGCCAGGGATCGGGATCTTGCGGACTTGGGTCGAGCAGGCTTCATGCGGTTCTCCTTGGAGGCTAGGAACGAAAGCGAAGATGATCGTTGGAGCGGCCGGAACCGTCAAATAAGGCTGGAAGCCATGGACTCGATCGTCAGCAGCGGGGCCACGTTGGTTGTGGTGATCCGCGTGCGGGCCTTGTTGATGGCGTCCATTCGGGCAAGGGTCACTTCGGCGGTGGAACGGGAGGCGAAGTCTTCGAGTTCGCTTCTGAGTTCAACGTTGACGAGTTCCACTGCGTTCCCCATCTGGATGATCAGGACATCCCGGTAGAAGGACAACAGGTCCGTCAGGGTGCGGTCAAGGGAATCGGTGACGGAACGCTTGGCGCGGCGCTTCTGGTCGTCCTCGAGTTGCTTGACCTGGCTCCGCATGGCTGGCGGCAGCGTGCCGCTTTCGGGTGCCCCGAGGGTGGTCAGAAGCGCGGTTTTCTCGGCGGCGTCGCGCTCGTCGTTGGAGCTGTTGGCTTCCTCGGTGGCGATCTTGACCAGTTTCTCGGCCATCATGACCGCCGCCGTGACGCCGCGAAGGGACAGCGGAAACCGGACCGTCTCGAGCCGGCGCTCCCTGGCCTCCGGGTCCCGGGCCAGGCGGCGGGCGATCCCGACGTGGCTCTGCGCCGCGCGGGCGGCGCGCTCGGCGACCGCCGGGTCCACGCCGTCGCGCTTGACCAGCAGGGCAGCGACGGCGGCGGCCGGCGGAAGCCGCAGCGCCACCGGCCGGCAGCGGGAGCGGATGGTCACCAGGACATCGGCGGGGGAGGGGGCGCAGAGCATCCAGACGGTGCGGGGCGTGGGTTCCTCGATGGCCTTGAGCAGCACGTTGGTGGTCCGCTCGGCCATCCGGTCCGCGTCCTCCACCACGATGATCCGCCACCGGCCCGACGAGGGCCGGTTCCCGGCGGTGGACACGAGCTCGCGCGCCTCGTCGATGGTGATGGTGACCTTCTCCGTGCGCACGAACGCGACGTCGGAATGGGTTTCGCCGAGGATGGTCAGGCAGGCCGGGCATTCGCCGCAGCCGCGCAGGCTGACGTCCTCCTGGTCGCAGTTCAGGGCCGCGGCGAACGCCTTCGCGGCGTTGGAACGGCCGGAGCCGGGCGGGCCGGTGAAAAGCCACGCGTGGGTGAGCCCTTCGTTCTGGGCCGCCTGGCGCAGCTGGGCCACGACGGCGTCCTGGCCCTGGAGGTCGTCCCAGACCGTCATGCTGTGCTGCTTTGGGCGACGGCCAGCAGGGACTCGACGCGCTCGAGGATGCGGGCGGCGAGTTCGGCGACGGGCAGCCGGGCGGGCAGCACCAGATACGCCTCCGGCCGGGCCGAGGCGAGGTCAAGGAAGGCCGCCCGGATCTTGGCATGGAATTCGTCGGCCTCGGACTCGAGGCGGTCTTCGGCGGCCTCGCCGGCGGTGCGCCGCTGCCGGCCAACGGCGGGCTCGACGTCGAGAAGTACCGTCAGGTCCGGCTGCAGGTCCGATGTTGCCCAGGCATTGATGTCCCGGACCGCCTGCGTTCCGAGGCCTCGGCCGGCGCCCTGGTACGCGACCGAGGAATCGATGTACCGGTCGGTGAGGACGATGTCGCCGCGTTCCAGGGCGGGGCGGATGACCTGGCTAGCGTGCGCCGCCCGGGATGCCGCGAAAATCAGGGCCTCGGTATGGGCATCGATGTGGCCGTGGCCGTGATCCAGCACGAGGGACCGCAGCTTCTCACCGATCGCCGTGCCGCCCGGTTCCCGGGTCCGCAGCACGGTAAAACCACCCGATTCCAGGGCCTTGGCGAGTTCAGCCGCCTGCGTGGACTTGCCGGCGCCGTCTCCGCCTTCGAAGGCAATAAACAGTCCGGGCAACAGGCCGGTCAACTTTCGGCGGGACGCTCCGGGGCTCTGGGTAGTCACCGTTCAAGAGTACCGACAATCACCGACACTCTAGTCTGCGCAAAGTCTGCGGCGTAACGGCTTGGGTACCCTGCCGGGCGCCCACGTACCCTGTCCTCATGAGTCTTACTGAAGAACAGGCCGCCTCGCTTTCGCCGGATTCCCTGGTCGTCGCGGCAGGGCGCCCGCCGCGCACCCGAGACGAACCGGTCAACCCGCCGCTGGTGCTGTCCTCGACCTACTTCGGTACGGGACCGCTAGGCGACGGCGACCGCGGCTACGGCCGGTATTCCAACCCCACGTGGGACCCCTTTGAAGAGGCGCTGGGCCAGTTGGAGGGCGCGGAACTGCCGGGCCTGCTATACGCCTCGGGACTCGCCGCCGTGAGTTCGGCCCTGTCTCTGGTGCCCGCCCAGGGCGTCCTCGTCATGCCGTCGCACAGCTACGCGGGATCGGTCACCATGGCCACCGAACTGGCGGCCAAAGGGTTCCTCGAGCTGCGGACGGTAGATATCGCGGACACCGACGCTGTACTTGCGGCGCTTGCCCCGGCCGGCGGGCGCGCCGCCAGCATGCTCTGGCTGGAGAGCCCCACGAACCCCATGCTCGGCGTCGCGGACATGCGGGCCCTGACCGCCGCGGCGCATGAGGCCGGCGCCATCGTCGTCACGGACAACACCTTTTCCACGCCCCTGGTGCAGCAGCCCCTGAGCCTGGGCTCCGACGTCGTGCTGCATTCGGTGACCAAGTACCTCTCCGGCCACTCCGACGTCGTACTCGGTGCCCTGGTGACGTCCGACGCCGGTCTCCGCGCCGCCCTGCTGCACCACCGCACCATCCACGGCGGAATCGCCGGACCATTCGAGGCGTGGCTGGCGCTGCGCGGGCTCCGCACCCTGGCGCTGCGGATCGAGCGTTCGCAGGCGTCGGCCCAAATCCTGGCCGAGCGGCTCGACGGTCATCCGAAGGTGGCCGGCGTCCGCTTCCCCGGGCTGGCCTCGGATCCCGGCCACGCGCGGGCCAAGGAGCAGATGAAGGGTTTCGGATCCGTCCTGTGCATCGAGGTGGCACCGGTGGGTGGGCAGGGCAGCGGCCTCAGCGGCGCGGACGCCGCGGACCGCATGATCCGCGCCCTGCAGCTTTGGCTCCCCGCGACCTCCCTGGGTGGGGTGGAATCCCTGATCGAACGCCGGCGCCGGCACGCCGCCGAGCCGGAGAGCGTGCCGGACAACCTGGCCCGGATGAGCGTGGGCATTGAGAACGTGGAAGACCTTTGGGCCGATTTGGAGCAGGCATTGGGCACTCTGGACGGCTAGGCTGGGGGAGTGGACGGACGCATACTCATTTACTTTGTCGAATCCGGGGTTTACCTGGTCCTGGCTGTCGTGGCCTTTGTCCTTGAGGCATGGGCGTTTTTCGATTGCCTCCGGCACAAGGCCAACGCGTTCGAGGCCGTATCGAAGCGGACCAAGACCTTCTGGCTGGCCCTGACCGGCGGCGCGTTCGCCGTGGGACTGTTCTCCCTGCTCTCGCAGCTGGGCAGCGGTGGCGGCGCCAGTTCGCTCGGGATTTTCGGCCTTGCGGCGGTGACGGCCGCGTCCGTGTACCTCGCCGACGTCCGCCCCGCCGTCAAGGACGCCGGCCGCGGCCGCGGCAGCAACATGGGCCCCTACGGCCCGTGGTGACCACCCCCGGCACCCTAAGCTCGCAAGCTCGCCCAGGGAACCCTGCCGGCGTGGGCCCACCACCGGCACCCTAAGCTCGCAAGCTCGCCCAGGGAACCCCGCCGGCGTGGGCCCACCCCCCGGCGCCTAAGCTCCCGGGGCCACGGCTTCCCAGCCGACCGTCACTTCGCCCAGCCGCCAGCGGGACGGGCCGTCCTGGATCGGCCAACCGGCGTCGAGCAGTGCGCGGCACATAGCCCCGAAGCGCTGCCGGTTTCCGAAGGCCGCCAGCGGAGCCGCTTCCAGCCAGGCTTGGTCCATCGCCTGCAGGTAGGTGTGGATCTTCTCGCCGGGCACGTTGCGGTGGATCAGGGCCTTCGGGAGCCTTTCGGCAACGTCGGAGGGCAGCACGAAGGCACCGAACCGCATGGACAGGCTCAGGCTCAGCGGCCGCTCGACGTCGAGCGCCACCCAGGCGGCGCGCCGCCCGATTTCATCGCACGTGCCGTCGATGAACAGCCCGCCCGGGGCCAGCCGGTCCTGCACCAGCCGCCAGATGCCCGCCACGTCGGTTTCCTCGTACTGCCGCAGCACGTTGAAGGCGCGGACCAGCACGGGCTTTCCGGTCATGGGCAGTTCGAAGCCGCCCAGCTGGAACCTTAGGCCGGGCCGTTCAAGGGCTTGGGCCTGCCGGACGCGCTCCGGTTCGATTTCGATCCCCACCATTTGTACGTCCCCGCGGACCGCGGCGAGGCGTTCGAAAAGTTCGACGGCGGTGGCCGGTGAGGCGCCGTACCCGAGGTCGACGGCGAGAGGATGGGCCGCGGCCCGCAGCCGCCATGCCTGCGGCCCGGTCAGCCAGCGGTCCACGCGGCGCATCCGGTTGGGGTTCGTGGTTCCGCGGGTCACGTTACCCACGGGCCTGCCGCCGCGCGCGCCGCCTCTCGTTCCGCCCTTGTTTCGGGGGGCCAGCACCCGTTCAGCCTTCTGTACCACCGCCCAAGCCTATCCTCCAACGCGGGGTCACCCCATTTCCGTGATGGGCGTTGGATGGGCCGGGAGCGACCCCGCGTTGCCCTGAAGCACGCGGTGAAGCAGAAGGTGAGGCACGCTCTGAAACGCGCGCGGTGTAACGCTCGGCACCGCCGCCAACCGCTCGGCTAGGATGAAAACCATGACTTACAAGCTGATTCTGCTGCGCCACGGCCACAGCGACTGGAATGCCAAGAACCTGTTCACCGGCTGGGTGGACGTTGACCTCAATGACCAGGGCCGTGCCGAGGCGGTCCGCGGCGGCGAGCTGCTCGTGGAGAACAACATCCTCCCCGACATCCTCTACACCTCGCGGTTGAAGCGGGCCATCAACACAGCGAACATGGCACTGGAAAAGGCCGACCGCGGCTGGATCGACGTCAAGCGCGACTGGCGGCTCAACGAGCGCCACTACGGCGCGCTGCAGGGCAAGGACAAGGCCCAGACCCTCGCCGAATTCGGCGAGGAGCAGTTCATGCTGTGGCGCCGGTCCTACGACACCCCGCCGCCGCCCCTGGCTGACGATTCCGAGTTCTCCCAGGTGGGGGACCCGCGCTACGCGGACCTCGGCGACGCCGTCCCGCGCACCGAATGCCTCAAGGATGTCCTGATCCGGCTCATGCCGTACTGGGAATCAGACATCAAGGAAGACCTCAGGGCCGGTAAGACCGTCCTGGTCACCGCCCACGGCAACTCGCTCCGCGCCCTCGTCAAGCACCTTGACGGGATCAGCGACGAGGACATCGCCAGCCTGAACATCCCCACCGGCATCCCGCTGGTCTACGAACTGGATGAGAACTTCAAGCCGCTGAACCCGGGCGGCACCTACCTCGATCCCGAGGCCGCCGCCGAGGCCATCAAGGCAGTCGCCAACCAGGGCAAGAAGTAACCGGCCCGCGCCCGGCCACGCACTAAGCAAGGCACAGCGCACAAACGACGGCGTCCGGCCACCCCCAAGGTGACCGGACGCCGTCGTTCGTATCAGCGCGGTGCCATCAGCGCCGTTGTAACTGCTGCTGATTCAGCCGTAACTGCTGCTGATTCAGCCGTAACTGCGGCTGAATCAGCCGCAGTTGGCCGGAGTCAGTTGTGCTCGATCGTGCTCGGCTGCCACGCGCCCGTCACCAGGTACGTGACCTTCTGGGCCACGGAGACGCCGTGATCCGCGAAGCGCTCGAAGTAGCGGCTGGCCAGGGCAACGTCCACCGTGGTGGCCGGCGACTCCTGCCAGTCGCTGCGGGCGATCGCCTGGAAAACGCTCAGGTGAAGGTCGTTGACGGCGCCGTTGGCCTTCATGATCTCCCGGGCCACGCCGAGGTCGCGGGTTGCCAGCAGCTCCGTGAGCTTCTGGGCGATCAGCAGGTCCTGTTCCGCGAAAGCCTTGAAGGTCTCCCGCAGCTGGTCCGGGACCACTGACGCCGGATAGCGCAGACGCGCCAGCTGGGCCAGGTGCCGGGCGAGGTCGCCCATGCGTTCGAGCGAGGCGCTCATCCGGAGCGAACCAACCAGCATGCGCAGATCGCTCGCCACCGGGCCCTGGAGGGCGAGGATGTCGATGGCCCGCTCGTCGAGGCTGTTCTGCAGGAAGTCGATGCGGGCATCGGCGGCAATCACGTCCTCGGCGAGGTCGATATCGGCGCCCTGGAAAGCTGTCGTGGCCTTGTCGATGGCCTCTGTGACCAGCGCTGAGATCTCGACGAGCTGTTCCCTTACCTGGGCGAGCTCCTCCTGAAAAACCTTACGCACGTGTGCGTCCTTTCCTCGGAAATATTGCCTGCAATCGAAGTGGCGGGCCTATTTCGGTTCACCTACCGGCGCTCCAACTGTCAACTCTTTCAGTGTCCGGTGAACTGTTACGCCCCAATAGGTGAACGTTAGCTGAACCGCTGCCCGAATCGCAGGAGATTTCGGATTCGGTCACGTGGCAGAGCATAAGCTGGAGCCGTGGATCCAATGCTCATCGGCGTGATCGCCGGCCTGATCGGCCTCTCGTTTGGCATGTTCGGCGTACTCGCGTTCCGGGTCAGTGAGCAGCAGCGGCATATTGTCGACGTCGACGTCGATGACCCCTCGTTGCCCGAGGGGGCCGCGGAAGTGCTCGCCGTCCTCGGCCGCGCGTTCGTGGTGGTGGATGCGATCGACGGCGTGGTCCGCGCCAGCCCCGCCGCCTACGCCTACGGCCTGGTCCGCGGGCACACGGTGGTGCACCAGCAGCTGCTGGAACTGACGGCCAAGGTGCGGCGGGACGGCGTCATCCTCGAACAGCAGCTGGAACTGCCGCGAGGCCCGCTCGGCCAGGGCACGATCGTTGTCCAGGTCCGGGCCGCCGTCATCACGGAGGAATATGTCCTCCTGCTGGCCGATGACCGGACAGAATTCACCCGCACCGAGGAAGTCCGCAACGACTTCGTCGCGAACGTCTCCCACGAACTGAAGACACCGGTCGGGGCGATCTCCCTCCTGGCCGAGGCACTCGAGTCGTCCGCTGACGACCCCGAGGCGGTGAAGCGGTTCGCCAAGCGCATGCACAAGGAATCGACACGGCTTGCGGCGCTTGTCCAGGACATCATTGAACTCTCCCGGCTCCAGGGCGCCAACGTCGCGCAGCAGGGCCGCCCGGTGGACATCAACCTCGTGGTCAGCGAGGCCGTGGACCGCTCCGTGCTGCCGGCCGAGAGCAAGAACATCCAGCTGGTGGTCGGCGGGCACGCCGATGCCCTGGTCTACGGCGACCAGGACCTTCTCGTGACCGCCCTGCGCAACCTGATCGATAACGCCATCCGCTACTCGCCAGAGAACACCAAGGTGGGCGTGGGCATCCGGGCCAAGGACGGTCTCGTGGCGGTCTCGGTGACGGACCAGGGCGATGGGCTCAGCGCCGAGGACCAGGAGCGCGTCTTTGAGCGCTTCTACCGCGTGGATGCTGCCCGCTCGCGGCAGACCGGCGGCACCGGGCTTGGCCTGAGCATCGTCAAGCACGTCATTTCCAACCACGGCGGCGAGGTGACCCTGTGGTCCCGGCTCGGCCAGGGTTCCACGTTCACCATTCGACTTCCCGAGATAGAAGGGCAGGACGACGGCGACGCCCCCGAGGCGGGCAAGCCGGCAGCCCAAAGTTCCAGTCGGGACCCCAGACCGCAACGACGTGACGCCGCAGGCGTCCATGAGCAAGGAGCTACCGCTTGAGCAGGATTCTGATTGTCGAGGACGAGGAGTCCTTCAGCGACCCCCTGTCCTACCTGTTGGGTAAAGAAGGCTTCGAAGTGGAGGTGGTGGACAACGGACTGGACGCCATCACCGAATTCGACCGCAACGGCGCCGACCTCGTGCTCCTGGACCTGCAGCTGCCTGGCCAGTCCGGCACGGAGGTCTGCCGCCAACTCCGGCAACGCTCCGGGGTGCCCGTGATCATGCTGACGGCCAAGGACTCTGAAATCGACAAGGTGGTGGGGCTCGAACTGGGCGCCGACGACTATGTCACCAAGCCCTACTCCTCGCGGGAACTCGTGGCCCGGGTCCGGGCCGTCCTGCGGCGCCAGAGCGAGCCGGAGGAACTTGTCTCCACCACAGTGCAGGCCGGTCCTGTTCGGATGGACATTGAACGCCACGTGGTCAGCGTCGGGGGCGAGCAGATCGCCTTGCCGCTCAAGGAGTTCGAGCTGCTGGAAATGCTGCTGCGGAACTCCGGCCGGGTCCTGACCCGCGGGCAGCTGATCGACAGGGTCTGGGGCTCCGACTACGTGGGGGACACCAAGACCCTCGACGTCCACGTCAAGCGGCTGCGCAGCAAGATCGAGCCGGATGCGTCCGCGCCGCGGTACCTGATCACCGTCCGGGGGCTGGGCTACAAGTTCGAGCCCTAAAGATCGGAAGAGGCAGCCCGGCGGCCGCTGCTGCCGGGCTGCCGGACTGCTGGGCCGCTGGAAGTCCGGTGCAGTTGAACATCAGGGGACACACAAAAGGAGGGGCACCTGCAGGTGCCCCTCCTTTTGCAATAGGTCCAGCCGTTGAAGCTAGTGGCCGGCCGTGCTGCTCGGCGTCGGCGTGGCCGTCTCGGTCGGCGTAGCCGTCTCCGTCGAGGTGGCCGTGCCGGACTCGGTGGGCGCCGGCGTCGGCAGGTACGACTTGTAGTCGACGATTGTGCCGTCCATAACCGGAACCGTGAACTTGGCTTCCTTGTTGGTGCCGTTCTCGGAGATGGTGACATCGAGGACGGCGCCCGGCTTGGCGCCGGCCGGGTTCAGGATCGCGGCGTCGGTGGAGTCGTTGAGCATGGTGTAGGAGTTCTTCTTTACCGGAACCTGGGTCTGCGAGCCCTCCGCACCCTTGATGGTCAGCACCACGTCATTGGAGGAGGTGTTGTACACGGCGCCGATCACGCGGCCCGGCTTGTCCTCGCCATCGGAGACGATGATGAAGTTGCGCAGCTGCAGCGCACCGAGATCAGTCCGGGTTCCGTCCGAGGCCGCGTACTGCTCCGTGGTCTGCTGGGCGTTGATGTAGCCGCAGCCGGTCAGGGACAACAGGCCGATGCCAAGTGCAGCCGTTGCCATTGCCAGCTTGCCGCGCTGGCCCCGGTTCATCGCAGTGAAACGCACGTCACGCACTCCTTGAGAGTCTTGAAACATTATTCAGCCATAGCCTAGCCGCAATCGGCCGCAAACAAGGATTCGGCGACTACACACAAGCGCGGCCAAGCGTGCGTCACCGGCGGCGGGACCCGGCTCGGCGGGGGACGGAAACCTCTTGGCAGTTAGGGCCGCAGGCACTATTATCCGCATTCGTCAAGGGGTTTGAGGGGGCGGATTGAGGCCATTTTCCCCGGATTCATGCGGTTCCAGGCACCTTTTGATGCCAGTTGTATGCCTTAATCGTGATAAACTGGTCTGCGGGAAAGGGGAATGTCCACATGGTTTTTGAGGTCGGCGAGACAGTAGTTTACCCTCACCACGGTGCAGCCAAAATTGAAGAAATCAAGATGCGCACTGTCAAGGGCGAAGAGAAGATGTATCTCAAGCTCAAGGTGGCTCAGGGTGATCTGACCATTGAAGTTCCAGCAGAAAACGTTGACCTGGTAGGGGTTCGGGACGTAGTGGGCAAGGAAGGCTTGGAGCACGTGTTCGACGTGCTGCGGGCCGAGTTCACTGAAGAACCCACCAACTGGTCGCGTCGCTACAAGGCAAACCTGGAAAAGCTTGCTTCCGGTGACGTCATCAAGGTAGCCGAGGTCGTCCGCGACCTCTGGCGCCGTGATCACGACCGGGGTCTCTCCGCGGGAGAGAAGCGCATGCTGGCCAAGGCCCGTCAGATCCTGATTTCGGAACTGGCACTGGCTGAGAAGACTGATGAAGAGAAGGCTGCAAGCGTTCTCGACGAGGTCCTGGCTTCCTAGCACAGGGCCGGCCCAGCAGGGCCGGCGCAGATAAGAATCGAACCCCGGTGGCGTCAGCCGCCGGGGCTTCTTTTTGCCCTTTTTCAGCGGCCGCCCTCTCCGTTGCGCTATCGGTTGTGGTCCCTTTGAGCGCCCCGGTCCGAGGCGCGGGGACGTAGTCTTGTGCCCATGGATACTGCACCGACGAATACGTCACAGGCGAATACGTCACAGCCCGGTCCCGCCACAGCGGTCATAGTTGTAGCCGCCGGCTCCGGCCAGCGCCTGGGCTACGGCATGCCGAAAGCAAAAGTCCCTCTCGGCGGGGACACCATCCTCACCCACGCCCTCCGCGGTGTGGCGGCTGCCGGGATCGCACAGCAGATCTGCATTGCGCTCCCCCCGGGCGACACCGAGTTGCGGGCGCTGTGCGAGGCCTTCACGCAGGAGCTTGCGGCCGGACACTCCGGCGCGGCGTCGGGCTCCGGCGTCCGGGCTCCCGTGGTGACGGTCGTCGACGGCGGTGCGGACCGCGCCGATTCAGTCCGCGCAGCGATGGCGGCCCTCCTGCCCAATATCGAATCGGTGCTGGTCCACGACGCCGCCCGGGCGCTGACGCCTGAAGCCGTCTTTCACCGCGTGGCAGCGGCGCTCGGCGCCGGTGCCTCGGCCGTCATTCCGGTGATACCGGTCGTCGACACCGTCAAGACCGTCGAACCGACCACCGGCGACGGCGCCGCGGTGGCCCCCGAACTGGTCACCGGGACAGCGCCCCGGGAATCGCTCCGCGCCGTGCAGACACCGCAGGGATTCGCCCTGAGCACCCTCAAGCGCGCCCACGAAGCTGCCTCCGGGTTCGACGCCGGCCAGGCCGCCCTCGTCACGGACGACGCGATGCTCGTGGAGCTCATCGGGGTCCCGGTCCACGCGGTACGCGGCGCCAGCCAGTCCCTGAAGATCACCACGCCCCTGGACCTGATCCTGGCAGAAGGCCTTCTCGAAGGACCCCTGGGCTTGCGCTGGGTGGAGGGATGAGCATGTCCACCAACCCGCCAGTCGTTTCCCCGGTCATTCCCCGGACCGGGATCGGCATCGATGTCCATGCCTTCGCCGCCGAGGACGAGCCGCAGCCGCTGTGGCTCGGCGGCCTCTTCTGGGAGGGGGAGCGGGGTCTGTCCGGCCACTCAGACGGCGACCCCGTGGCCCATGCCGCCGCCGACGCGCTCTTCTCGGCCTGCGGGATCGGGGATCTGGGCACGCACTTCGGTACGGACCGGCCCGAATATGCCGGAGCATCCGGCGTGACCCTGCTGGCCGAGGCCGCCCGGATTGTTCGCGCCCACGGATTCGAAATCGGCAACATCGCCGTCCAGTTCGTGGCCAACCGGCCAAAGTTCGGCCCGCGGCGGGAGGAATCCCAGCAGGTCCTCAGTGCCGCTGCCGCGGCGCCGGTGAGCGTCACAGCCACCACGAGCGACGGGCTCGGGTTCACCGGCCGCGGCGAGGGGATCTCGGCCGTGGCAACAGCGCTCGTGTATCCGGCAGGCTAAGCACCGCAGGATTAGCACAGCAGGTGAAGCACCGCCGGTTGGGCGCCGCTGGTTAAGCACCGCCGGCCCCGGTCCCCTAGGCTTGAGTGAAGACCCAAGCGAGACACCCGTTCCGAACTGCCAGGAGACCTGCCGTGAAGAAGCTGCTGACCGCCGTCGTACTCGTGGCAGGGACCATGCTGAGCGGCTGTGCCGCCTCCACGACAGCGCCCCAAACGCCTAGCGCCACTCCGAAGCTCAGCGTCGAGGAAAGCTGTAAGTTCCTCAACACCGACACCTTCGTGCCCTCCGGGAGCGCAAAGGAGCAGGCCGGGCAGATTGGCCAGCACTACCAGGAGGTTGCGGACAAGGTAGCGCCGGAGGTGGGCGCCCCGATCCAGCAGATGGCCGAGATCATGAAGCAGGTTGCGGCGAGCCCTACGGGAACCAAGACCGACCAACAGACGGCCCAGCTCACGGAGCAGATCAACAAGATCGGCCAATACTGCAAGTAGGTCGCCGCCCCGGCGGCCCCCGGCGGCCGGCATGCCGGCCTGCGCCGTGCCGGCAAAGCCGCGGGTCGGGCCCCGGAGCGCCATCGGCTAATCTGGAGCGGTGACCCTGCGCTTTTACGACACTGCATCCGCCGAAGTCCGCGACTTCGTCCCCCTGGTACCTGGCAAGGTGAGCCTGTACTACTGCGGAGCCACCGTCCAGGGCATGCCACACGTCGGCCACATCCGCTCGGCCATCGCGTTCGACCAGCTGACCCGCTGGTTGCAGTACCGCGGCTTCCGGGTGACGGCAGTCCGCAACGTCACCGACATCGACGACAAGATCCTTGCCAAGTCAGCCGCCTCGTTCGGCGCCGACTTTGAAGACGAGCCCGGAGCCCTCCGCAACGAGGAATGGTGGGCCCTGGCCTACCGCTACGAGCAGGAATTCCTCAAGGCCTATGACACCCTGGGTGTCTCCCGCCCCACCTATGAGCCCCGCGCCACCGGCCACATCCCGGAAATGCACACCCTCATCCAGCAGCTGATCGACCGCGGCCACGCCTACCCGGCCCTGGACGACTCCGGCGACGTCTACTTCGATGTACGTTCCTGGTCCAAGTACGGCTCGCTGACGCGGCAGAAGCTCGACGACATGCAGGGCGCCCCTGACGCGGACCCCCGCGGCAAGAAGGACCCCCGCGACTTCGCGCTGTGGAAGGGCTACAAGGACGGGGAGCCGACGACGGCGAGCTGGTCTTCGCCGTGGGGCGCCGGCCGCCCGGGCTGGCACCTCGAATGCTCCGCGATGGTCACCAAATACCTCGGCACCGAGTTCGACATCCACGGCGGCGGCCTGGACCTGCGCTTCCCGCACCACGAAAACGAAATGGCGCAGTCACAGGCGGCAGGCCACGGCTTCGCCAACTTCTGGATGCACAACGGGATGGTCACCTACGCCGGCGAGAAAATGTCCAAGTCCATCGGCAACACCGTCAGCCCGACGGAAATGCTCGAGATCGCCCCGCCCCGCGTTGTCCGGTACTACCTCGGGCAGGCGCAGTACCGCTCGGTCCTGGACTACCAGCCGACGTCCCTGCAGGAAGCGGCCGCCGCCGTCGAGCGGATCGACGGCTTCCTCAGCCGCGCAAGCCGGGTCCTGCCCGACCCGGGACCGGAGGCATCCGCTGGTTCTGTCCCGGAAGCTTTTGGGGTGGCCATGGACGATGACCTCAACGTCCCGCAGGCCCTCGCCGTCCTGCACGACACCGTCCGCGCCGGCAACACGGCTCTCACCGACGGCGACCTCGACGCCGCGGGCCAGGCGCTGGCCAGCGTCACCGCCATGCTGGACGTCCTCGGCCTCAACGCCACCGCAACGCCGGCGGCCGACGAACAAGCCAACACCGCCCTTGGCGTCCTGGTCGAGGCTCAGCTGGAGGCGCGCGCCCACGCCCGGGCCGCCAAGGACTGGGCAGCGTCCGACGCCATCCGGGACACCCTGGCCGCAGCCGGCGTCGTCGTCGAGGACGGCCCGGACGGGGCGAGCTGGAGCCTCAAGCGCGGCTGAAGCCCGTTGCCGGCGGCCGGTGAAGTGGGCCGCCGTCGTCCGTTCCGGGCCACCCCGAAATCGTGGATTTTACTCGGGTCAGTAGACTGGAGGTCAGACTTATCAACGAATCGCGTATTTAAAGGGTGAAACTCATGGCCAACAACGGTCGCCGCTCGGTCAAATTGAAGAAGGGCCCCTCCGTCGGAACCGGCGGTCACGGCCGCAAGGCACTTGAGGGCAAGGGCCCCACGCCGAAGGCGGAGGACCGCCCCTACCACAAGGCGTTCAAAAACAAGCAGCTCGCCGAACGCTCCGAGGCCAAGCGCGCCAGCGGAAGCCGGACTACGAGCGCCGCCGCCCGCACCGGCCGCTCCGGTCCCAAGGGGCGCGCCACCGAAGAGGTCGTCACCGGGCGCAACTCGGTGGTCGAAGCCCTGCGCGCCGGCATCCCGGCCAAGGCCCTGCACGTCGCCGTCCGCATCGAAATGGACGACCGCGTCAAGGAATCCCTGAAGCTGGCCGCCGAACGCGGCATCCCGCTGATGGAAACCGGCAAGCCCGAGCTCGACCGGATGACCGACGACGCCATCCACCAGGGCCTCGTGCTGCAGATCCCGCCGTACGAATACCAGGACGCGTACGAGCTCGCCGAAGAAACCCTCGAGGCCTGGAAGAAGGGCCACGTAGCCAACGCCCCGCTCTTCGTCGCGCTGGACGGCATCACCGATCCCCGAAACCTTGGCGCGATCATCCGCTCCGTCTCGGCTTTCAGCGGCCACGGCGTCGTCGTCCCGGAGCGCCGCTCCGTGGGCGTCACCGCGTCGGCCTGGAAGACCAGCGCCGGTGCAGCCGTCCGCGTCCCGGTCGCCCGCGCGGCCAACCTGAACAACACGCTCAAGGCGTTCAAGAACATGGGGATCTACGTCCTGGGGCTCGACGGTGACGGCGACGTCTCGCTGCCCGAGCTCACCCTGGCCACCGAACCGGTGTGCATCGTCGTCGGTTCCGAGGGCAAGGGCCTGAGCCGCCTGGTCCGCGAAAACTGCGACCAGATCGTCTCCATCCCGATCGACTCCGCCATGGAATCGCTCAACGCCTCCATGGCCGTCGGCATCTCCCTCTACGAGATCTCCCGCCAGCGCGCCGCTAAGTAGTCCGTGCTCCGGTGGCGGTTCAGTTCCCAGTCACCTGAGTCGGGGTTGGGTTCCGCCGGAACCGTAGGCTTGCCGTCGCTTAGCGGTCGGCCCCTTCCCAAACTTCGCAAGCTCAGTTCGGGGCCCTCGGGGCTTCCCTTCCTCCCGTCGACGCTTTCGGCCGCGGGCGGCCTTCACCGTCTCTGGTCGGCGATGCGCTCCGTTGCAAAACTCCGGTTCCGTCTGTGACGCTCCCTCACCTTTGTCGGGTGGATGGCAAACGCTCCCTCACATCTTGTGGGGGAGCCTTTGCATTTAAGGCGCGAACAGAAGAGGCCTCTGTCACCTACGCGCGATTCCGCAGGGAGCGTTTGCCTTTAGCACGTGAGACGTGAGGGAGCGTGTGCCTTTAGCGTGCGAAACGTGAGGGAGCGTTCTTTTGCTGAAGTAGTCCCACGGCGGGGCTTAATTCGAGCGGGCGCCGGGGTCCTGCAAAGGAGCGCATCGCCGACCAGAGCCGGATGAGGCCGCCCAGCGGCCGAAGTAGGCGGCGGGAGGTGTCTAAGCGACGGCAAGTCGCCGTTGCACGCGGCGGGTGACCACAACCAGAAACCTTGGCCTAGAAGATCAGATACTTAGAACCTGTGGCGGTTGGCTAGGACCGGGAGTTTGGTGCGGGCTTCCTGGACGGCGTCGGTGTTGAAGTCCGCGAATAGCAGGCCGGGGGCGCCGTCGAGTTCTTCGAGGACGTCGCCCATGGGGGAGACCACCACGGAATGCCCGACGCCGGTGGGGGCGGAACCCTTGACCGGGTGACCCACGCTGGCGGGGTCGCCCTGGCCGCAGGCGAGGACCAGGGTGGTGGAGTCCAGGGCGCGGGCTCGGGCCAGTAGCTTCCACTGCTCGGCCTTGCCGGGGCCCGAGCCCCAGGAGGCGCACACAATGTTGACGTCGGCGCCGCGGTCCGCGTTTTCCGTGAACAGGTCCGGGAAGCGGACGTCGTAGCACGTGGCGAGGCCAAACGTCACGCCGTCGAGCTCGAAGGTGACGGGGGAGGTGCCGGCGTCAACCGTGTCCGACTCGGCGAAACCGAAAGCATCGAACAGGTGGATCTTGTCGTAGCTGGCCTCGAGGCCGCGGCCGGTGACCAGCAGGGTGTTGCGCACCTTGGCGCCGTTGCCGGCGGTGCCGGGAGTGAACATGCCGGCGACGATCACGATGCCGAGCTCCGCGGCGAGGGCGCGGACGCGGGATGCCCACGGGCCGTCCAGCGGCTCGGCGATATCCAGGAGCGAATTGCCGAAGGCCCGCATGGTGGCTTCCGGGAACACCACCAGGTCCGCGCCGCCGGCCTTGGCCTGGCGCGCATAGGCGTCCACGAGGTCCAGGTTTGCGGCCACGTCACGGCCGGTAATTATTTGGGCTAGTGCAACGCGCACAATTACCTCCAACTCGGCGCTCCATTACAGTATGCAGTGCGGCGGTCCGTACACTGCAAAACGTCATGAAAACGAAAACGGGGGCCATTTGTCTGGCCCGGCTAAGCTTTAAGCAATGGTTATGTCTTACATAGATACCGCTTCCACCGTAGACGCTTCGCGGGCGTTTCCGCTGGGGATCAGCGTTCCACATACCGGGTCGCCGGCAGTGGACGATCCCCGGGGCGCGTTCGCCAACGTGGCCGTCTACGCGCCCGGCGTAACCACGCTGGAGATCGAATATCAGGCGCCTGGGGGAACCTGGCAGGTGAAGACACTGCCCAACGTCACCGACGGCGTCCACCACGGAATTGTTGAGGGCATTCCCGCCGGCTCGCGCTATGGCTTCCGGTCCTCCCCGGAACACGAGGCCCTCCCGCTGTCCATGCCCGCCACGAATTTCGATGCCGTCGGCGAGCAGCCGTTGCTGATGGACCCCTACGGCCGGGCCGTCGACGAACGCGAGGGGCTGATCACCAGCGTCCGGGTCGGCAACGATTTCGACTGGGGTCTGGACCGCAGCCCGCGGGTCCCGTGGCGCAACACGATCGTCTACGAGGCCCACGTCCGGGGCCAGACGAAGCTGCACCCGGACATTCCGGAGGACCTGCAGGGGACGTACGCCGGGATGGCCCACCCGGCCATGATCGAGCACCTGATCTCGCTGGGCGTCACGGCGGTCCAGCTCCTGCCCGTGCATTTCCACGTGGACGAGCCGCACCTGCAGCAGCTCGGGCTAACGAACTACTGGGGCTACAACACGGCCGCATTCTTCGCCCCGCATCCGGGCTACGCCACCGAGGCCGCCCAGGCCGCCGGCGCCCACGCGGTCCAGGACGAGTTCAAGGGCATGGTCAAGCTGCTGCATGCCGCCGGGCTCGAGGTCATCCTCGACGTCGTGTACAACCACACCGCCGAGGGCGGCACGGACGGTCCCACCCTGAGCTTCCGCGGCCTGGGCGAGATGCAGTACTACCGCAACGACGGCCACGGCAGGTACGTGGACACCACGGGCTGCGGCAACAGCCTGAACTTCGGCGAACCCCGCGTCGTACAGCTGGTGCTGGATTCCCTGCGCTACTGGGTGAGCGAGTTCCACATCGACGGGTTCCGCTTCGACCTCGCCGTCACGCTGTGCCGTAACAGCGCCAACGAATTCGATCCGCGGCACCCCTTCCTCGTCGCCGTCGGAGCCGATCCGGTCCTGTCCGGCGTCAAGCTGATTTCCGAACCCTGGGACGTGGGCTACGGCGGCTGGCAGACCGGCCGGTTTCCCGCCGGGTGGGTGGACTGGAACGATCATTTCCGCGACGCCGTCCGCAGCTTCTGGCTCGCCGACCGCGCAGCGATCGACGGCGGCGGCAGCGGCGGCCCGGTGGCCCGCCTCGCGGACGCCCTCTCTGGTTCCGCCCGCCTGTTCGAGTCCTCGGGCCGGTCCCGGCTCGCCTCGCTGAACCTGATCACGGCCCACGATGGCTTCACCCTGGCCGACCTGACGGCCTACGACCGCAAGCACAACGAGGCCAACGGCGAGCAGAACCGGGACGGCCACGGCGATAACCGCAGCTACAACCACGGTTTCGAGGGCCCCACTGAAGACGGCGAGATCCTCGCCCGGCGCGCCCAAAGCAGGCGGAACCTGATGGCCTGCCTGATGATTTCCCAGGGCGTACCCATGATCACCGCCGGGGACGAGATCTGCCGGACCCAGCAGGGGAACAACAACGCCTACTGCCAGGACAATGCACTGACCTGGATCGACTGGACCAGCACCACGGAATCCCATGCGATGCTGCGCACCACCAAGCGCGTCATCCGGCTGCGCAAGGAGTTTCTGGCCAGCCAGCCGCATGATTACCCGGCGCGTGACAACCAGTCCTACTTCCACTGGTTCGATGTGGACGGCCGGCCAATGTCCGCCGACACGTGGCATGACCCCGGCCACCGGGTGATCCAGCTCCTGCTCGGGTCCGACGACGGGCACGTCGACGGCCTCGTGGTGGTCAACGGCGGCGCCGACGACGTCAAGGTCACCTTGCCACGGCTGAGCAACGAGGACGGCACCGGGCACCGGCTCTTCGAACTCCGCGTGACGACGTCCGAACTCCATGACCGGCGTCAGGGCGCCCGCGTCGCCTCCGGTGAGCGCGACCTCGTCCAGGCCAACACGATCAATATCTACCGCACCTAAACAATTCGAGATTAAGGACCCCATGAAGATTTACTCGGCAGAGACCTGGACCATCGAAGAACTCACGGCGCAAATCGGCGACGCCGGCCGGCGCGCCCTGGTGGTCCCCGCCGCCGACACCAAGCAGGCGGTCCTGGACACGTTCGGCGAGCTCCTGGACGTCCCCGAGGACTACGGCACAGACCTGGATGCCCTGCACGATTCGCTGCACGACGTCGCGGATGCCGTGACAGACGACGGCGAGGCCCCTGTCACGTTCATCTGGCAGGTGCCCGCCGCGCTCCGCGCGGACCGCTCCTTCGGCGTCATCTGCGAAACGCTGCAGGACGCCGAAGGCTACGCCGGCAAGAGCCTGGACGTCATCGCCGTCTGCCTCTAAAGAGAGCTAGCACGCCACGTGGTGACGGTCAGGCGTTGACGATCAGGCCCAGCTCCGCTTTTGAGGCCAGGGCATCGTTCTTGGGGAGCACACGCACGGTGTAGCCGAAGGACCCCGAACGGTCGATCACCAGCGTGCCGCTGAAGAGGTGCCGGCCCTTGCCGAGGTCTTCGGCGGCCTTGAGCTCCGCGACCGTGATGTCCGTCAGCTCGTCGGTGTCCTCGGCCCGGCCGTAGGCCACCTCAACATAGACGTCGTCCGGTGAGAGCTCACGCAGCGCCACGTATGCATTTACCTGCAGCAGATCGCCGATCTGCGGGTCCTCGGAGACCCCCACCGAGTCGACGTGTTCGACCTGGATGTGCGGCCATGCGGCCCGGACCCGTGAGCTCCATGCCGCCAGGGCCTTGGCTTGGGCGTAGTTGTCCGCCACAGCGTGGCGTCCTGCGATCGCGGCGGGCCGGTACAGGACGTTGACGTAGTCCCGGAGCATCCGTTCCGCGGAAACCGCCGGGCCCAGGTGGGACATGGTGTGCTTGATCATCGAAACCCAGTGCGTAGGCACGGCCTGCGGGCCGGGCTGGGACGGTCCGGCAGCGCCCGCGGCGTCGGATACGGTCAGCCCGTAGAACCGCGGCGCCACCTGCGTTTCGAGCAGCTCGTACAGAGCCGCCGCCTCGATGTCGTCGCGTTCCTCCGGGGAGGCGTCGTTGTTGGCGGTCGGGATCGCCCAGCCGTTCTCGCCGTCGTACATCTCATCCCACCAGCCGTCCATGACCGAGAGGTTCAGCGAACCGTTCAGGGCAGCCTTCATGCCGGAGGTACCGCAGGCCTCCAAGGGGCGCAGCGGGTTGTTCAGCCACACATCACAGCCGGGGAACAGGGTCCGGGCCATGGCGATGTCGTAGTTGGGCAGGAACGCGATCCGGTGCCGCACGGCGGGGTCGTCGGTGAACCGGACGAGGTCCTGGATCATCTTCTTGCCGGCATCGTCCGCCGGGTGGGACTTCCCTGCGATGACCAGCTGAATGGGGTGCGTCTTGTGCAGCAGCAGCGCCTTGAGCCGTTCCGGGTCGCGCAGCATCAGGGTCAGCCGCTTGTAGGTCGGCACGCGGCGGGCAAAGCCGATGGTCAGGACGTCCGGGTCCAGGACGGAGTCCGTCCACGCCAGCTCGGCGTCGGCCGCGCCGCGCTTCTTCCACGCGGCCCGGAGCCGGCGCCGGACATCCTCGACCAGGGACACCCGCATCTCGCGCCGCAACGCCCAGAGGTCCTCGTCGGTGACGTTGTAGGCCAGGTCCCACCGTCCCTGCGCCTCCGCCTCGGCACCGAAGTGGTCCCGCGCCAGCGCGGCGATGCGGGGGTCCACCCAAGTGGGGACGTGCACGCCGTTGGTGACGGAGGTGATGGGGATTTCGGAGTGGTCGAAGCCCGGCCAGAGGGCGGAGAACATCCCGCGCGAGACCACGCCGTGCAGTTTGGCCACACCGTTGGCCCGCTGGGCCAGCCGCAGCCCCATCACGGCCATGTTGAACACGAACGGGTTGCCGTCGGCGAAGTCCTCGCGGCCCAGGTCCAGGATCTTGGCCACCGGGACGTCCGGGGCGAGGCCGGCTTCGAAGAAGTGCTGAATCTGGGAGATTTCGAAGCGGTCGATCCCCGCCGGCACCGGCGTGTGGGTGGTGAACACCGTGGACGCCCGCCCGGCGGCCAGGGCCTCCTCCCAGCTCAGCGGCGCCGTGCCGGACATCAATTCCTGGATCCGCTCGACGCCGAGGAACCCGGCGTGGCCCTCGTTGGTGTGGAAGACTTCCGGCGCGGGGACACCCGTGAGCCGCTGGAACTCCCGCAGCGCCTTGACCCCGCCCATGCCCAGCAGGAGCTCCTGCTGCAGCCGGTGGTCTCCGCCGCCGCCGTACAGGCGGTCGGTGATGCCGCGGGCAGCCTCGTCGTTGCCCGGAACGTTGGAATCCAGCAGCAGCAGCGGCACACGTCCGACGTCGGCCCGCCACACGTGCGCCAGCAGGCGCCGGCCCTGGGGAAGCGGCAGGGAGATCTGGACCGGTTTGCCGTTGCCGTCCGGGGAGGCCTCGCGCAGGAGCGTCAGGGGCAGCCCGTCGGGGTCGAGGACCGGGTACGTTTCCTGCTGCCAGGCGTCCCGGGAGAGCGACTGCTTAAAGTAGCCGGCCTGGTACAGGAGTCCGACGCCGATCAGCGGCACGCCAAGGTCCGAGGCCGCCTTCAGGTGGTCCCCGGCCAGGATGCCAAGGCCGCCCGAGTACTGGGGCAGGACCTCGGTGATGCCGAACTCCGGCGAGAAGTAGGCGATGCATGCCGGCGCGCCGTCGCCCAGGCTCTGGTACCAGCGCGGCTGTTCCAGGTACTGGTCGAGGTCGTCGGCCGCGGCGTGGACGCGCCGCACCACGTCCTGGTCCGCGGCGAGGCGCTGCAGCTCTTCCCGGCTGACCAGGCCCAGGAAAGTCACGGGGTCGTGGGCGCTCTCCGCCCAGATCCCGGGGTTGAGCCCCTCGAAAAGCTCCCGGGTGGGCGGATGCCAGGACCACCGGAGATTGGTGGCGAGCCGGGCCAGCGGCCGGATCGACTCCGGGAGTACGGTTCGGACGGTAAATCTGCGGATTGCCTTCACCAGCGAAACACTAACGGACAAGTCGTTGCCCCGGAACTGCTTTAAGATTCTTTCCCGTAAATGACGGATATCACTCCGACCAGAACCAGAAACCTCCGGAAAACGTTCGAGGCCTTAGCATTCTGGCCGTTTTGTAGATAACGTCGAGGCTGTGACGAATAACTCGCGAACCAGCGCCGTGTCCAAGCAAAAGCCCAAGGCCCTGATCACGGATGGCCTTCGATTTGGCCGCTTTCCGATCACCGCCGTGCAGCCTTCGGTGGAGGGCGGAAAGTTTCCCGCCAAAGCGGTCGAGGGCCAAACCATTGTCGTGGGAGCCACCGCGTTCCGGGAGGGACACGACCAGCTCGGGGTCAGCGCCGTCCTGCTCGACCCACGCGGCAAAGAGCGGCAGCGGGTCCGCCTCGCCCCGCCGAGCGGACCCCGGGGAATGGGCACGGACCGCTGGGAAGGCCTCCTGACCCCGCCCGCCACTGGCAACTGGTCCTTCGTCATCGAGGCCTGGCACGACCGCTACGGCACCTGGCACCACAACGCCGAGGTCAAGGTGGAGGCCGGCATCGACGTCGAGCTCATGCTGTCCGAAGGTGCCGCCCTGCTGGCTGAAGCCTCCGAAGACGCCTCCCGCCCCTCTGGTGACCGCAGAACGCTGCGGATGGCCGTCGTCGTCCTCTCAGATACGTCCCGGACACCCGAGGAACGCCTCGCCGCCGGCTTCGGCGCCGACGTCGCCGCCGTCGTCGAACGCCAGCCCATCCGCGAACTTGTGACGGTTTCCGAGCCCTACCCGCTGCTGGTGGAGCGAACGCTTGCCGGAGCCGGCGCCTGGTACGAATTCTTCCCCCGCTCCGAAGGTGCCGTGCGCAACCACGACACGGGGGAATGGACCTCCGGCAACTTCCGCACCGCCGCGCAGCGCCTCGACGCCGTCGCCGCCATGGGCTTTGACATCATCTACATGCCGCCGATCCACCCGATCGGCGGCCAGCACCGCAAGGGGCCGAACAACACCCTGATCGCCGGACCGCACGATCCCGGTTCGCCGTGGGCCATCGGATCCCACGAGGGCGGCCACGACGCCATCCACCCGGATCTGGGCACCTTCGAGGACTTCGACGCCTTCGTGGCACGGGCCGGTGAGCTGGGACTCGAGGTGGCCCTGGACCTGGCCCTGCAGGCCGCGCCCGACCACCCGTGGGTGCAAAGCCACCCGGAATGGTTCACCACGCGCGTCGACGGCACTATTGCCTACGCGGAGAATCCGCCAAAGAAATACCAGGACATTTTCCCGCTGAATTTCGACAACGACCCCGCGGGGCTGTCCAACGAAATTCTAAGGATTGTGATGCTCTGGGTCAGCCACGGCGTCAAAGTGTTCCGGGTGGACAATCCGCACACCAAACCCGTCTGGTTCTGGGAATGGCTGATCGGCAAGGTCAATAAGAAGCACCCCGACGTCGTCTTCCTCGCCGAGGCGTTCACCCGCCCGGCCATGATGCACGCTCTTGGCCGGGCAGGCTTCCAGCAGTCCTACACCTACTTCACCTGGCGGAACACCAAGGAAGAACTGGAGACGTACTTCCAGGAGGTCAGCCACGAGTCGGCGGCCTATTTCCGGCCGAACTTCTTCGTCAACACCCCGGACATCCTCACCGAATACCTGCAGTTCGGCGGCCCGGCGGCCTTCAAGATCCGTGCCGCCCTGGCCGCGACGGCAAGCCCCATCTGGGGCGTGTACGCCGGCTTTGAGCTCTACGAACACGTGGCGCGCCCGGGCGCCGAGGAGTACATCGACAACGAGAAGTTTGAGTACAAGGCCCGCGACTGGGACGCGGCGGCAGAATCGGGGCGCACCCTGGCCCCGTACCTGACCCGGCTCAACGGGATCCGGCGCGCGCACCCGGCCCTGGGGGATTTGCAGAACCTGACGGTGCACCAGAGCTCGGACAGCTCCACCGTGGTGTTCTCCAAGCACAAGACCCTCGCGGACGGGACCAAGGACACCCTGATCATCGTCGTCAACGTGGACCCGCACGGCACCCGGGAGAGCACGGTGTCCCTGGACCTGCCGGCGCTGGAACTGGACCCGGAGAACTTCACGCACAACGGCCGTTTCATGGTTGATGACCTGCTGACCGGCGAGAGTTGGGAATGGGGGGAGTACAACTACGTCCGCCTGGACCCGCACGTCGAGCCCGTTCACATTCTTAGCATCCGGAGGTAGTGCCAGTGAGTTTTAGCCCGCAGAACCCGAGCCAGCACTTCAGCCCGAGGGGGAGCTTTGAATTGAATGCCCCGGGTCTCCAGCACGATCCCCTCTGGTACCGCAAGGCGGTCTTCTACGAGGTGCTCGTCCGGGGCTTCGCCGACGGCAACGGAGACGGCTCGGGTGACTTCCACGGCCTGATCGAGAAACTGGACTACCTGCAGTGGCTGGGGGTGGACTGCCTGTGGCTCCCGCCCTTCTTCCAGTCACCGCTGCGCGACGGCGGCTACGACATCTCGGACTACAACTCCGTGCTGGACGAGTTCGGCACCATCAGCGACTTCAAACGGCTCGTGGCCGAGGCCCATGCCCGCGGCGTCCGGGTGATCATCGACCTTCCGCTGAACCACACCTCCGACCAGCATCCGTGGTTCCAGGAGTCACGCAAGGACCCGGATGGTCCCTTCGGCGACTTCTACGTGTGGAGCGACACGGACGAGAAGTACGAAGACGCCCGCATCATCTTCGTGGACACGGAGGAATCCAACTGGACCTTCGACCCCATCCGCCGGCAGTTCTTCTGGCACCGGTTCTTCAGCCACCAGCCCGACCTGAACTTCGAGAACCCCAAGGTCATTGACGCGCTCTTCGACGTCGTGCGGTTCTGGCTGGACCAGGGCATCGACGGCTTCCGGGCGGACGCCATCCCTTACCTGTTCGAGGAGGAGGGCACCAACTGCGAGAACCTGCCGCAGACCCACGAATTCCTCCGCCAGCTGCGCCGGATGGTCGATGAAAGCTACCCGGGCCGCGTGATCATTGCCGAGGCCAACCAGCCGCCCGCCGAAGTGGTGGAGTATTTCGGCACCGAAGAGGAACCGGAATGCCACATGGCGTTCCACTTCCCGATCATGCCGCGGCTGTACTACGCGCTGCGGGACCAGAAGGCGTCCCCCATCATCGAGACGATGAAGGACACGCCGGACATTCCCGAAGGTGCCCAGTGGGGCACGTTCCTGCGCAACCACGACGAACTGACGCTGGAAATGGTCACCTCCGACGAACGCGCCGCGATGCTCGGCTGGTACGCGCCGGATCCGCGCATGCGCGCCAACATCGGCATCCGGCGCCGGCTGGCCCCGCTGCTGGATAACTCCCGCTCCGAGATCGAGCTGATCAACGCCCTGCTGCTGTCCCTGCCGGGCAGCCCGTTCCTGTACTACGGGGACGAGATCGGCATGGGGGACAACATCTGGCTCGAGGACCGTGACGCGGTCCGCACCCCGATGCAGTGGAACCCGGACCGGAACGCCGGGTTCTCCAGCGCCGACCCGGGCAAGCTGTACCTGCCGGTGATCCAGTCGCTGGTCTACAACTACAGCATGGCGAACGTGGAGGCCGAGGCCGCACATTCGGGGTCCCTGCTGCGCTGGACCCGCCAGATCCTGAGCGTCCGCAAGAACCACCCCGCCTTCGGGCTCGGCGGATTCAAGCATGTGGAGGCTGACCACGACGTCGTCCTCGCTTACCTGCGTGAGCTCCCGGAAGGCAACGCCGCCGGTGAGGACGCCGAGACCATCCTGTGCGCCTTCAACCTCTCACAGCACCCCGTGGCTGCCACGTTGCGGGTGCCGAACTTCGCCGGCCGCGGCCTCCGGGACGTCTTCGGCGGCCAGGCCTTCCCGGCCATCGGCGATGACGGAACGCTGACGCTGACCCTGGGCAGCCACGATTTCTTCTGGTTGCGGATCCGTTCCGCCGCCTCCAACCCGGCATCCCCGTTCACACAGGCGATGCCCGTCCTGTCCATCGAGGGTTGAGATGACGCGACCAGCCCTTACCCCGGCCTTGAGCGGACTGCTTGGCGCCTGGCTCCCGCGCCAGCGATGGTTCCCTGTCAAGACCGCCGAGTTCACCTTCGAACCGGCGGGCGGCCTGCGCCTTGAGACCGCCGCCGGCGGGGCCACGTTCGAGGTGTTGCTGGTCGCGGTGTCCTACCCCACGCCCGGCGGCAGCCGCACCGACGTCGTCCAGGTGCCGCTCAGTTTCCGGCCAGAACCCCTGCCGGGGGCAGAACGCGCGCTCATCGGCGAACTTCCCGGCACCCGCGCTGATGCCGCCCACCAGTGGGTGTACGACGGCGTCCACGACGCCTCCTTCGTCGCCGCCTGGCTGGAGCTCATGCGGCACGGCGCAACGACGCCGTCGGGCAACGCCACCGGCCACCTGGTGGAGTCCGGCTACCGCCTGCCGTTCGCAACAGGCAAGGTCAAGGTCCTCTCGGGCGAGCAATCGAACAGCTCGGTGATCGTCGACGACGAGGACGGCGGCACAGTCGCCATCGTGAAGTTCTTCCGGGTGCTGTCCGAAGGCCAGAATCCCGAGGTTGAAATCGGTGCGGCGCTGACTGCGGGACACACCGCGGAGGTCCCGGCAACCCTTGGCTGGGTGGCTGGCGAGTGGGAGGTGCCGGCGGCCGCAGCAGGGGCGGAGCCATCAGATGCCCGCCGTCCCGCCACTGTCCGTCCCGCCTCCGGTGAGCTGGCTGTGGCGCACGAATTCCTCGCCGGCGGACTCGATGCGTGGCGGCTAGCCGTGGACGCGGCCAGCCGGGGGATCGGGTTCGCTGCAGAAGCCCACGCGCTGGGCGCGGCCACGGCCACCGTGCACCGCCGGCTCGCCGAGGCCCTGGGCACAGCCGCCGAATCTGCGCCGGGGCAGGACATCGCGCCGGGAGTAGCCGAGCGCGTCCGTCAGTCCTGGGCCCAGGCCGGCCAGGCTGTCGGGCCTTACGAAGAAGCGCTGAACGGTCTCCTCGGCCGGCTCGAGGGCACCAGCGCAGGCCCGCTCCAGCGTATCCATGGCGACCTCCACCTCGGGCAAATCCTGCAGGTGCCTGGCAGCATGGTCCCGGGCGAGCCGGGGGGCCCCCCGCGCTGGGCCATCCTCGACTTCGAGGGCGAGCCCCTGCGCCCCATCTCCGAGCGCAACTTCCCGGACGTCGCCCTTCGCGACGTAGTCGGCATGCTGCGGTCCTTCGACTACGCCGCCGGAGCCGCCGTCCGCGAAAACCCCGGAGCCGTGGTGCCCGGGACCTGGGCGGATGACTGCGCTGAGGCCTTCCTGGCCGGCTACGCCGACGTCATTCCCGGCAGCATCGACCGCGACTCGCCGCTCTTTGTGGCGCTGTGGCTCGACAAAGCCCTCTACGAAGTCATCTACGAACTAAGGAACAGGCCGGACTGGCTCTCCATCCCGGTGAACGCATCGCGTCGTCTCCTCGGCAGTACAGGTTCCGGCGTCGCCGCCGAAGCCGCAGCGGAAGGTATAAAAATGACAGGATCAGCACGTATCGATCGGCCCGGCACACCACTGCCCGTGGATGGCGAGACCCTTGCAAGGGTCTCCAGCGGCGAACACCACGCGCCCCACTCGGTCCTCGGCGCCCATCTCGATGACCATGGCCATGTCACCATCCGGACGGTCAAGCACCTGGCGGAAGCGGTCTCGGTCGTGACGTCGGCAGGTTCGACGCCCATGACGCACGAATCGAGCGGCGTATGGGTGGCCGTGATGGAGCCGCTCGAGCGCGGCCATGTGCCGGATTACCGGCTCGAGGTGATCTACAAAGACCACGAGCCCCAGGTCATGGACGACCCCTACCGTTACCTGCCAACCGTCGGCGAAGTAGACCTGCACCTGATCGGTGAGGGCCGGCACGAGCGTCTGTGGGATGTCCTCGGCGCGCACGTGCAGCACTACAAGTCCTCGCTTGGCGACGTCGACGGCGTGTCCTTCGCCGTCTGGGCCCCGAACGCCCAGGCAGTGCGCGTCAAGGGCGACTTCAACGGCTGGGACGGCCGCGAACACTCCATGCGCTCCCTCGGTTCCACCGGTGTGTGGGAAGTCTTCATTCCCGGGGTTGTAGCAGGGGCGTGCTACAAATTTGAACTCAGGACCCGGCACGGATACTGGGTGGAAAAAGCGGACCCGCTGGCCTTCGGCACCGAGGTCCCGCCGCTGACGGCATCCCGGGTAGTGGAGCCCTCTTACGTCTTCAAGGATGCCGAGTGGATGCAGGCCCGCGCCGCCCGCGATCCGCACAACTCGGCCATGAGTGTTTACGAGGTCCACCTCGGTTCCTGGAAGGTGGGGCTGGGCTACCGCGAACTGGCCAAGGAACTCGTGGAATACGTCAAATGGCTCGGCTTCACCCACGTGGAGTTCATGCCTGTGGCCGAGCACCCTTTCGGCGGCTCGTGGGGCTACCAGGTCACCTCGTACTTCGCGCCGACCTCGCGCTTCGGGCACCCGGACGAATTCCGCCACCTCGTTGACGAACTCCACCAAGCCGGCATCGGCGTCCTCCTCGACTGGGTCCCGGCGCACTTTCCCAAGGACGAGTGGGCCCTGGCCCGGTTTGATGGCGAAGCACTGTACGAGCACGCCGATCCGAACCTGGGCGAACACCCGGACTGGGGAACGCTGATCTTCGACTTCGGCCGCAGGGAGGTGCGTAACTTCCTGGTGGCCAACGCCCTGTACTGGCTCGATGAGTTTCACATCGACGGGCTCCGCGTGGACGCCGTCGCCTCCATGCTCTACCTCGACTACTCCCGCGAAGAGGGTCAGTGGCAGCCAAACCGTTTTGGCGGCCGCGAAAACCTGGAAGCGATCTCCTTCCTCCAGGAGGTCAACGCCACGGTCTACAAAACCCACCCCGGCGCGGTCATGATTGCCGAAGAATCCACCGCATTCCCGGGCGTCACGGCGCCCACGAGCGGCGGCGGCCTGGGCTTCGGCCTCAAATGGAACATGGGCTGGATGCACGACTCGCTCAAATACATGGCCGAGGACCCGTACAACCGCCGGTGGCACCACGGCACCATCACGTTCTCGATGGTCTACGCCTTCACGGAAAACTTCCTGCTGCCCATCAGCCACGATGAAGTTGTGCACGGCAAGGGCTCCATGCTGCGCAAAATGCCCGGTGACCGGTGGCAGCAGTTGGCAAACCTGCGCGCATTCCTGGGATATCAGTGGGCCCACCCGGGCAAGCAGCTGATCTTCATGGGCACCGAATTCGGCCAGGAAGCGGAGTGGTCGGAGCAGTACGGCCTGGACTGGTGGCTCGCGGACATCCCGGCACACAACGGCATGCAGCTCCTGACCAAGGACCTCAACGAGCTCTACCGTTCCACGCCGGCACTGTACGAGCGGGACAACCAGCCCGAAGGGTTCCAGTGGATCAATGGGGGAGACTCGGACCGCAATGTGCTGACGTTCATCCGCCGTGACGCCGACGGCAACCCGCTGGTCTGCGCCGTGAACTTCTCCGGCGGGCCGCACACGGACTACCTCCTCGGCGTCCCGGCCGCCGGCGAGTGGCAGGAAGTGCTCAACACCGACGCCGCCAGCTATGGCGGTTCCGGGGTGGAGAACACCGGAACCCTGACCGCGACGAAGGACGGCCTGGACGGACAGCCGGCCATGCTCACCGTCACCCTGCCTCCGCTAGGGGCCGCGTACTTCAAGCCGCTGGGCTAGGCGCAGCGCCCGGACAGCAGACCTGGCGCGCGTAGGGAAGTGTTTGCGAGAGGCCCGGAATCCCCGTGATTCCGGGCTTTTCTGCACCGTCTTCGGTGCCGCTTTGTCAGCCGGCCCAAGTGGTGGTAGAGTTTATTTCCGCGCTGCTCCCCGGAGTTGAACGGCCACCAAGACCCAGAAGCCTATGGCAAGAATGAGTCCGGATCGCCGATTTGACTAGGGTGAAGCGGCCGGGTAAGTTTGAAAAGTTGCTCCGGAGCGATCCTTGACTGTTTGTTGGTTGTGGTGGTGCCGGGTGTGTCTGTTGTTTGAGAACTCAATAGTGTGCCAAGTTTGTTGATACCAATTTATTGTATTGAATTGGTTGAATTTGCCGGGCC